>NZ_JAHHPO010000439.1 GCF_024606365.1 Endozoicomonas sp. ONNA2 | reverse complement strand
GCCATGGCAACCGTCACCCTGATGGCGATGGATCAGCTGGCGGGTGCTGCGGCCCAGGACAGCATGCGCAATTCAAGCGACTTGTCTGGTGAAATCTTGTCAAGCCCCAAGCCACTCGACAATACGACAATGCCCACAAGCAGCACGTCGCCTGACCAAGCCCAGACAAACTCGACACAATCAGTCAATTCGACTACGACAACCGCAAATAGCCATTTTCCGAAACTCAGTGTACTGCCCAAGAAACTCAGTGTACTGCCCAATAGGAATAGCAATACCAGTAGCGCGGTAATGTCCAGTACATTGAATACCAATTATTCCATGTCCACTACACCATCGTCACCATCGTCAATGACATCTTCTGGCATAGGCCCGACAACGTCATCGACCCACACGTCTTCGTCCTCGCTAGCAAGCTCGGCATTATCCAGTACGTTAATGCCCCAGACAACGACTACCGGAAATGCTACGACAACGTCGTTTTCATTGGCCAATGCCATGATCACTGCACCATCGTCAATGATAACCACAGAGCCCGTGACCTCGGGCGTGGTGACTCCATCGCAAACGCCAATGCCACCTGCCAGCATGGTCGCAACAACGGGACTGCCCACCACGCCCCCGCCTTTGGCTGACACCCTGAATATTGGTCTTGTCCTGGCCGTCAGTTTTGGTACAGCTTTCACGATCCTTGCAGGTATCGGTCTGTGCGCTTGCTACCAGTATTATCATCGTCGGGGTGAGGCAGAGATAACAGCGGAGCCCGAAATGCCCCTGGAACATTTAGATCAGGCCAATCCCTGAATTTATCAATGTTGTGCGGTCTGCATGGCTGGCTGTTGCAGACTGCGGATTCCTCTTTGACCAGTGCAGTCTTTCTGACTGTTTGAAAAAAAGTGTTGAAAACATGGTGGAGAATCATTGGAGATCATTCCGATGGCCTCTTGACCCACCTGCCCCGAATCTCGCGCACGACCACATGGATGTGGGAGTCAGGGCGACGCAGGA
>NZ_JAHHPO010000438.1 GCF_024606365.1 Endozoicomonas sp. ONNA2 | reverse complement strand
TAAATTGGTAAAATTCTTCCGGTGCAATCAAAACCTTACGGATTCAGGTTCCAGTACATCATCAGCCAGCTCTTCCGGTTGGTCGGCCCCTTCAAACGATGGCTGGTCGCCATTGTGAATGATGATAATTTCAATGCCCTGTATATCACAGAGCGAAAAGACCAGCTCAGCGCTGAACCGAAGAAGTCTGTCCTTGTGGGATAATACCAGTCTTTTGATTTGCCGTTTCATGATCAGCTCAAGCAACAGGTTCAGGCCTTTCTTTCGGTAGTTCATGCCGGAACCAAGATCTCGGATCACCTGAGTTCGCCAACCCTTGGCAGAGCAATATGCTTCCAGTAGTTCTTGTTGCCTGTCCAGATCGGCTTTTTGATCGTGGCTGGATACACGGCAGTAGCAGAGTGTTGGTGCAGCTTCGTTGCTGAACCCCATGAGTTCAGCAACATCATAATAACGTGTGCCGCCCTTGGTTTTTCTGGCTGGAAGCAGTTCACCGGTACTCTCCCACTTTCTCAATGCTGAGTGGTCAGTACCCAATAAACGAGCGGCTTCACCAATCTTAACCAATCTCTTATTCATAATGGTGGATCATGCTGAAAATCATAGATTATTCAAGACTATTTTTAACCAGCCAGCACTACCCCGTCGGCAAGTCGCCATTACTCATCCCTTATTATTTTCTGGACGTTACCAAAAAGCTGTTTTAGTTCTTTCAAATCAAATTTTCTGTCTTCGAAAAGGTAGCCGCTCATAAAAATCTTGTCATTCCAGATATTTAATCCGGTGTAATCTTGGAAAAGTTGCTTTAGATGTTTCTTAAGCTTGGCGGTATGATCCTGATAAGTCCCGGGCTCCTTCCGTCTTTGTTCATTGCGCATAGCCACATCTGTTTTGGTGCAAACAAAATAGAGAGGAATACCTGCTTCTTTCACCTGCTTTATCATGGTCGCAGTAACGTTAGAAGGTTGTGTATAATGCGGAATAACCACCACCACCGCATCATAGGCGAGCAGGCCTGAACGTCTGGCCATTGCCTTCGGGTCATGATATTCCGTGATCTCTGGAATTTCACACAAATAAATGGGTTTTTCCCCTAGCTGATAGCGGAGGGTGTCCCGTTGACCTGAAGAATGGCATGATACCGGGACTTTGACGTGTTTGGCTTTTTGTGTGGCTGCGTCGGTCGTATTAACATCCGGAGTGGATGCTTCAGATGCACTATCGTTCAGTTTAATTGGCTTTTCAGAACTGTCAGTCTTGGAAACATTCTCGTCTGATGTAGAGAGGGAATTACTTGGAGATTCATCCTCATTTCTGACTTTAACAGAACCATCGTTCGTCTGATCCAACCGCCCTGCATCAACATCCACTTCATGTAGAAGATTAATCAACTCCGATTTTCCCGCGTTTGGTCCGGCCCCCAGAAGCCCTATGTTGATGTCCCGGGGGAAATTAACCGGTGCTCCGGGATCAACAGACACCTGATACACATCGAGACTGGCAGCACTGCGTAAGCGGCGAATATTACTGGCCATTACCGATGGTTCGCCCGTCAGGGGACACTGGCCAACACCCGGTATTGTAACCGACCGTTGGTTAAGGTCAGTGGCGGATGGCTGACTGTCCCGGGCGGAGCCGAACAGTTTTTGTTTGACTGTTGATAACCCCGCTACAACCCGGCCGCAAAAATAGTTGATCGGGCGCAAGGCTTGTTCGAGGACATACGCGACAGCACTGCCGATTGCAGCCGCCCCAGTGTAAACAAAATTCATAATTTACCTCCAGATTCAGTTGTTGAATCGACAACAATTTGGGTGAAAAAAATTACTTCAATGTTTCTTTTGACCACGGAATCAATATAAAGTTCAGGAAAAATAGTACGAAGATTCCAGAAGGCAGTCCGAGAATAGGGCAGAGGATCACGATTTGGTGAAACAAAATCAGTGCAGCAAACCAAATAGCTTGCCGCGATAGCGTTTGGCGATCAGATTACCCTGCCCCAGCTGATCAAACACCTGTAACATCAGCAGCCTGGCACCGTCTTCTCGGAACTCACGATCCCGGCGAACAATCGTCAGTAAATTTTCCAGCGCCTGTTCATTCTGGTCAGCAATCACCAACCGAATCGCCAGCTGGTAGCGAGCCTCATGATCATTTTCGTTGTCGGTCAGCCTGGTTTCCAGGGCATTTTGAGCAGGGGCATCGGCAACCATTTCGTAGAAAGAGAGCTTGGCTTTGAGCTGGGCAATGCCTTCTGCATCTGCCGGAAGTTCAGACATTAGCTTACGGGCTTGATCAATACGCCCCAGCTCCAGCAGTAGATTCAACTGCAATACTTGCAGGGCATGGCTCATCCTGCAAAATCTTCTGGAGTAGCTCCAGTGCCTGACCTGCCTCGCCGTCAGCCATCAGCGCCGCAACCTGCTGACGAATCATGTCGGCCGGACTCATGGTCAAGGGATCCAGCACTGCCCGAAGCTGCTCTTCTGACTGCAATAATAATGATACTTGCCACTGACGATAAAGCCTTTGCCGACATTTTTAACCCGCCGTTTTTTGGCGACCAGGTACCCCCTGATGCAATGTAATTAAACACTTCGCCGCAAGCCAGCGGAGAATCAACCCGACAGCACAAACGACTTCTTTAAGAATATCTTGGAATTAACAGTACTTTATATAATCAGGCTGCAACCCGGTACTGCCAAAATTATTTTACCCACAGAATCTGTGGATAAGTTTGTGGATGACCCACCACAACCCGTCACAAAGACCGATGTTTACTAATTCTTCATTAAACTGGTTGTTTTTTGACCTATTTTTTCTCTATATTTTTCAGATACTTAGGATAAGAACCCACAAAATCAGTCACTTATCGCAGTCAGAAAAAAATACATGCCAATCACTTGACATTTGTGCATAAAAAAATTTCACTACCTCTTTTAACCAGCGCCCAGCGACAACCGGGCAAATTCCGGGAACAAAGCCTTAATAACGAACAGTTATTAACCAAACATACTCAAACTGTGTATTCCCAAATCTGTATCATCGTTCTGCTCGTTTTTTCTGTACCGACAATGCAGGCAGTTTGCTATGATTTCGGACTTGAGAATCAACAGCCACACCTTGCCCGGGTATAGTTGAACCACCACCATTATTCTTAAGAAAGAACAGGTAGCTGCCATGAGTCTTGCTGATATGGTCCTGGCCGTTAACAACGACCTCCCGATCCGTACTGACCGTCCTGTTCACTCTGGCAAGGTGCGATCAGTTTACTGGCTTGGCGAAGCTGACAGCCGACGGCTGATCAAGGAACAAGGGTATGATGTCGCCGCAGATGCACCACTGGCCATTATGGTTATTTCTGACCGCATCAGTGCTTTTGACTGTATCTGGCATGGTGAAGGGGGACTCAATGGTATCCCCGGCAAAGGTGCCGCCCTTAATGCTATCTCTAACCACTGGTTCGATCTCTTCAGGCAGCAGGGCCTGGCTGACAGCCATATTCTGGATACCCCTCATCCGCTGGTCTGGATTGTCCAGAAAGCACAACCCGTGATGATTGAAGCCATCGGTCGTCAATATCTTACCGGCTCAATGTGGCGGGCATACAGTACTGGCGTGCGTGAGTTCTGCGGCATACGACTTCCAGAAGGGCTGGAGCAAAATCAACAACTGCCAGAGCTACTGATTACCCCATCAACCAAAGGTGTGCTGGAAGGCATTCCCAAAGTGCCTGAGGCTGATGACGTCAATATTACCCGTCAGGACCTTGAAGATAATTTCACGGCTTTCCATTTTCGTCATCCTGACGATATTGACCGTTACGAAACCCTGCTTCGCGAAGGCTTCCGGGTTATCAGCCAGTCCCTGGCAGCCCTTGACCAGATTTTTGTCGACACCAAATTTGAATTTGGTTATGTCACTGATGCCCGTGGGCAGGAAAAGCTGATTTATATGGATGAGGTTGGTACGCCTGACTCATCGAGAATGTGGGACGGTGAAGCCTATCGTCAAGGTCTGGTGATTGAAAATTCCAAAGAGAGCTTCAGGCAGTTTCTGCTTAACCACTTCCCTGATCCGGATATCCTGCTGAATAAAGAGAGAATGCCACAGCGGGAAGCCCTGGCCAGACACCATGCCTTACCGGAAAGCGCATTGATGGACCTTGCCAAAACCTATACCGACATCGCCGAAAAGATTATCGGAAAACCTCTCAATCTCTCGGAACACCCCAAAGCAGAGATTATTGAGATTCTGGATAAAGCGTATGGTTTGATTGATGCCACATAGCCCACAACGGGCGTTCACGAATAACCGATGAACAAAAGCACTCTGAGAGGGCATCAAGCATACATTATCCATGGGTTTCGGATGGAACCACAAAGGACACCAAGAGCACGGAGGAAAAGAAAATCTCTTCTTTTGCGTGAAAAATATTTTGCTCAACCATTTTTCACCGCTGGGGTGGCGCATAATATTTTCACGCGCCATGGGCATTTGTGCTCTTCGTGGTTCTGTCTTTCACATCCCGAGTCTGGGAGGAGGCGCTTAAAGAATACCAAGCCTGCTTTTACAGAGTAAGTTTATCGAAGGTTGTCATCGAAGGTTGTCCTCAATCACGTTGAGCAATCTCTGGCTGACATCTGCAGGGGCTGAGGTATTAACATCCTTTTCTACAGAAAGCTGAACCGCCTCAGGGTAATTACTCACCCTGACCGTCAACATCTTTGGCTCATCAGCAACATCGGTTTTTTCACCATTACTGAACCACCCTGACCAGAAGCGCTTTTTCTGTTGCTGCTGTGCCAATTGCGGAACACTGTCAGCCAGATAAAAGAGACCGGCTGAACGGTTACGGTCCACAACCTTTAGCCCAGCCTTATCCATAGATTGGGCAACGGCATCCCACACACGGGCATAGGACAAGCCCCGAACCGTCAGCACCGGGTTGCCATTACCATCCCGGCCCGATTCTGCCACTGAAGCAATATCAACTCCCCGGGCTTGAGAAACCGATGAGCGAGCATCATCCCGCGCCAGGTAAACCAGCAGCTCTGCCAGCACATCATTAGCCTTACGCTTGCTTCGCTCTCCCAGGTTATCCCAGTTCTCAGGAACCGAAGAGGGTTTTCCTTTTTTCGCCAATGGTCGTCCCTGATGATAAACATATACCTCAGTGGTTCCGACTTTCAGCCCATTGCGAACCACAAAGCGAAAGCGGTCTTCCATCGGCTCAAGATCATCAGCAGCAAACAACTTGCCCAATGTCCGATACATCACACCGTGTTCTTTATCGTTGCCAAAATCCTGCCACCGGGTCTCAACAATGCCTTTGGCAAACTCTGTGCCAGCGATGGCCATACCCTGCTCTTCCACCAGCTTTTCAATATAACCCAGCACATCAGGCCACACTTCACCGGGTTCACGATCAATGAATAACCATTCCTGGCTGCCATTGCGTTCGATACTGTATTGATCACCTTCTTTCAACACCAATCGCCGGGAAGGCCTGGGAACTTCGAACTTCCGTGGCAGTTTCTGGTCAGGCAGGCCCGCCTCAGGAATCATCAGAATATCCCCCAGCTCTCTGGCCCGGGATCCCGCCGGTAAGGTGATGGGCCTGGTGGTCCGCGCCTCGGTGTAGTCTCCGGCACGATCCCGAAGATACCCCTGCTGGCCAAATGGGTTGGCACAACCGGTCAGCACCAATGCGCTGATCGCAACAGACAGGCCCAACCGGCTATAGCTTTGCCACTCACTGATCCTTTGACCTGGAACCATCAAATCAACCCCGCCTTTTGCAGTGCACTTCTGACATCAGAGTGATAACACTCCGAAAGGGGCGTCAATGGTAATCGAATACCTTCCTTGATCATCCCCATCTCCTTTAATGCCCATTTTACTGGAATCGGATTGGCTTCCAGAAAGAGCTGACTGCTCAATGCTGCAATCCGGGCATTGAGTGCTTGCGCTGTGCTGCGATCGCCTGCCAGCGCAGCAACACACAATTCATGCATAATCCCGGGCGCAACATTGTTGACCACAGAGATAACACCATTGGCACCCTGGAGCATCAGCTCCATACTGGTAGCATCATCACCGGAGTAGATGGCAAAATCATCACCACACAACTCACGAATCTGTTTGCCACGCTCTACCATGCCGGTAGCTTCCTTGACACCGACAATATTATCCAGTTGACTCAGGCGACCAATGGTTTGGGGCAGCAGATCCACTGCTGTTCGGCCGGGAACATTATAGAGAATCTGGGGAATCGCGACCGATTCAGCCACCGTTTTGTAATGAAGGTAAAGCCCTTCCTGGGTAGGCTTGTTGTAATACGGTGTCACCAACAAACAGGCATCGACACCCAATGCCTTGGCTTCCGCCGTCAGATGAACTGCCTCAGCGGTTGAGTTCGCCCCGGTACCGGCAATCACTGGAATCCGGCCATTAACCTGATCCACCATCCATTGTAACGCTTCACAATGTTCCTGCACCGTCAAGGTGGCTGACTCACCCGTAGTACCCACCACTACGATCCCATCGGTTCCCTGGTCAATATGATGCTCCACAAGGGCTTGCATACTCTCCCAGTCCAGCTCACCATTGCCAAACATGGGGGTAACAATTGCCACCAGGCTCCCGGTAATCATCAGTTCACTCCTAAGGCAAAATCTTGCGTAATGTTACTCATGCCCCTTTACATGCACAAGACCGAAATCCATCACTCTCCAGCTGTTTGGAGAAAAAGCCTCCTTAAAGACTTGACCCGGATATTTCATCAACTGCCCCGAATCTCGCGCACGACCACATGGATGTGGGAGTCAGGGCGACGCAGGA
>NZ_JAHHPO010000437.1 GCF_024606365.1 Endozoicomonas sp. ONNA2 | reverse complement strand
AAAAGCTTTGAACCACGAAGCACACGAAGAGCACAAAGGAAAAGAAAAAGCTCTTTGTTTGGGGTTCAAATCACAGCTATTTTAAAGGCCTGCGCAGGGCAAGGCTTTCAATCTTTAGTCAGAACGATTGGTGATTGACAGGTGCTTGATATCAGTTGAGTAGCTGGCCAAATGGAATCGTATATTTCTGGCTAAGTGAGCAGTTACTATGCAAGGCCAACTCAGGGAGCATAGCCTTAACTATGTGACAAAGTTGCAACACTGCATGAATGCAGGAGCCAGAGCAACGCAGGCGCAGTTGCCGAGAGTGACTGACAACTTGGTCAAAATATGATTTCATTTGGTTAGCTACTTAACCTTTCATGTTTCAAAAAAGCCAAATTTGAACTTTTCTTAATTAATTTGAACTTTTCTTAATTAAATAGGTCTGATGATTATCGGTGTTTCCTGCACCAATTTTTTTATTTCTGCAATTACTGAGGTAGATGATGGACCTGAATGCTCCTTATCTTAAAACTGTCGCTCAATCCACTTGCCAGCAAGCAATGGTTGATAGTGATCCTGCAATTGAAAAGCTGGCAAACAACTTTATTTACGACGCCAGTTCAATCAGTCATTGCAACCGACAGGACATTGATCAATGCAAAAAATCATTATTTGCCAGAGTGATCAAGCAATTAAACCAGTGCGTCCCTCACCCTTTTATACTCCCGATGGAACTGGTCGTACAAACAAATCCAACGAATCCTGACCGTTGGGATTGGGAGCAGTGGCAAAAACAAGCCAACCAGCACGTACAATCTAATTTTGGCTATGATGCCATTGAAACCATAGGAAACAACATTGGATTGAATGACGCAGAAAAATTCCTGAGAGATTTTTTTCCAAGCGTTGATCCAAGTGGTGATACAGATATATTTTTAGATTATTTATTAGCTACTAAAAAAGAACCTTTTAAGGCTGTGTCTGAAAATATGCAAGCTCGGTGTAAACTTCCGAAACTCCTTATTAAAGAAGCCATCTCGAGGGGACTAGTGACGGAAGAAGTTATTAACGAGATATATAATCAACCTTATAAGAATAAAGCAGGTTCATCCACCGTTGGAGCATCAAATAGCCAGGCTTCATGCAGCCAACTTGAGGTCAACTTGGCCAGTGATCTGGTTCAAGAATTCTTGACAACGGCCAAGCTCAGTGAGGGTGATACCCATGCTCATAGAAGTAAACTTATGCATCAGTTTACATCTATTCTAAATGAAACTTACCGGTGTAACGTTAGTGTCATGGGTATTAATCCCGGGGAATTCGGGAACAATCCGAACGAGGTAAACTGGTCAGATTGGTCACAATGGCAAAACGCACTCTATAAAATGAAAGGCGGATGTTTGGAGCCAAAGAAAGATATAATTATTGACAAAGTTATGGAAATATTAATGTGCAACCTTACCCCAAACATGCTGTACACTGCGTTTAAGTCAAGCCCGGATATTCTTGATTTAAAACTTAACTTTAATGAAAGATTAATAGACAGCAAAGATTTGCTAAGTGAAGCTTTCCTTAGATGTCTGCTCGACGGAAAACCAGTCACTAACATCATCACAGGTTTGATTAAGTTGGGCTGTTTAACCAAAGAAACCATTGATACGATTCTTTCACTGGCTCGTCGCAAGTAAAGCAATCGATTGATTCAATACCCTATTAAGAAGCTGCAAGAGTAGCTTCATACAAGACCTTGGAAAAGCAGACTCATCTTGGACAGCCACAAGAAGGCTTCTACACCAGGGCTGAACAAGAAACCTCTTGGGTTGCCTTTGTTGCCAAGATGGCTGAACAGCCCGGTTTTTCTGAATGTTAGCGTAATTCAGGATTTTCTCATTGATTGCTGCTCTGGCCAGGAGGCTGTCCGGGAATAGAGTACCCTTTCAGTGGCCGTGAACACAGTACAGCCACTGGTTCGTTGTCCGGTGGCCCAAGCTGACCGTTTAGTCGGTTTTTTTGTCAGAAATAAGAAGTAAACAGGTTCAATCAGAGATTTGTCCCATCAATTCTAATGGCCAACTCTGAAGATTCTCAATCAACCCTTAAAAGTTCTGAATCCACTCTTGTCGGTAAGGAGTCGTCTAAAAATAACTTTCCCATTTTAAACTCAGTATTCCTGAT
>NZ_JAHHPO010000436.1 GCF_024606365.1 Endozoicomonas sp. ONNA2 | reverse complement strand
TTAGTAAAAATTAACTTTTAAACGATCATCGGCGTATGAAGACCGTGAACTGCTGCATAAATATTGTCCATGGATCTGGGACACTCTTTTTTTATGACACCAATGGCCTTTTTCACTTCTGCTTCGTGTGCAGTTCCTTCCTGCGTGAAGTCAATCACCGGGAATACTGCGGATGCGGTTCCCATTAGTTCATTTACAAATTTCATTATTTGACCACCATTTGCTTCATTTGGGCCAGGGCTATCCATGAGGATAAAATTACCATTCTCCTCAGGTAGATTAGGTAGAGAGCTAAATTTAACCTCAATCATAGGGAAATTGGCTCTTTCTTTGAAGCCTGCTAATGGTTCTCTTTTTATAATATTTTTTGAAAGTCTTACAAAATCGCTTAGTTTATCTAAATGCTCATAGATCTCATCGGCACCTTCGCAAGGCTTGGTAGCTTTGCCATATAGAATATCCTCAAAACCTTTAAAACCTATTTCACTTTTCAGTTTTTCTATTGAGATGTAATTGTATTTGTTATGTGTCTCATTATGCAGGGCTTCCAAAGGCTCCGGTTTCGCAAAACGTAAAACAGGTTTTTTATTTTCATTTAGATCTAAAGCAGGATTATGCTTAATCTGGATTGGAATAGAAGTCTTCGCACTGTTACTTTTGGGCAGCAGTTTTTGCCCAATAAGGGCGTTAATGAATGTGGACTTGCCAGAGCTGGTAGTACCAACCACCACAACCAGCATTTCTTTTTCTTTCAGTTTCACCTGCTCTTCTTTCAATATTTTATTGCTAGAATTAATGGTAGCTAGATCATATTTTTCCAGTTTCGACTGCTCTTTCGAGTTTTTTATAATTTCTCCCAGTAAATTAATATTTTGCTCCAGCATTTGGTTTGCATTTTTATAAAGCTTATCAGTAGCCTCGGCTTGGCCCAGTTTGTTTAGGGATTGCCGTGAAATAACTTCAACATTTCTACAAATGCTACTCGCTGCCCGCCTCCTGCTTCCCGTAAAGCTTGAACTGCTTATGCTATTGCGGGCAGCGGATGGCGAGAATCGGGGGTTGGTTATTGATTCCCGGGCTGGTGAAGTTGTTCTTGTAGAAATCATTGACTGCTCTCTATTGAATGCTCCAGCCTGAGCCCCTGCGCCTTCACTGCGATCATTTGGAGCTGCGATGGCCAATACATTACCACTGTCATGTGTATCTGTTTCATTATCAATAATGTTTGAATATAGCCCTTGGATTTTATCAATTACCTCGAAATCATATGCTCGGTAAGGAGTCGTCTAAAAATAACTTTCCCATTTTAAACTCAGTATTCCTGAT
>NZ_JAHHPO010000435.1 GCF_024606365.1 Endozoicomonas sp. ONNA2 | reverse complement strand
CTCAATCTGGTTTCTCAGGTCAGATTTCTGTGCGGCACTGGATACTCTTGCGTAAACGACTCCCACCACTAAGCGGACAGCCTCTTGGCTGCGTGGCCCGACCGCCAGGCGGTCATAGTGCAATGCCCATGGCGCGTGAAAATATTTTGCGTCAGCCTCAGGGATGAACAATGGTCAAGCAAAATATTTTTCACGGCAAATAAGAGCTTACCTTTTCCTTTGTGCCTTTGTGGTGCAGTCTTTGGCAGGGAGTAGGTGTTCATGTCTACCCTGAGAAGGTTCTCACTCGCTGCTTTTTGGTCTGCCGTCACTGCCATCGGATATCAAGTCCGGTAAAAAGGTGGCTTTGGTATTCATGACAGCGTTGCCGGGCCCATTACTGTCGGCGTTATCTTGCCTGGCTGAATGGTGCGGTGAATCAAGGCCTCCAGGAACAGCACGTTTTCGGACAGGGTTTGTACCTGGCTGTGCAGAGATCACCTGGAACTGAGTGGGCGGATAAACGTCAAATAGAACATGTTTACTGTCGTCAGTTTCACTAGCGCCATAATCAGGCAGATACGGTAAATTATCAAAATGACAACACTTCCGATCTTTCAGACACTGGTTAACCGAGCTTCTGGCGATGTTCCAGCAACAGGGTGCACAACTGGCGGTTATGGCAGAAGTCCCTAAACAACACTTCGGGGCGGTGGCAACATGTCCCAGAAAATAGCATCCTGCACAGCACAATACTGTGCTAAATGCCATACAGAGTGTCTGCTGCAAATCGTCACGTTCTTTCTCACAGTTTTCACAGCGCTGAAAATTGTTTCCCCCCCGGGGTCGGGGTTGGTAATTGCTTATAGTATGCATGGTCAGATAATTCCAGCTTGCCTGATTTATCATTGGAGCGAATTTATTACCGGTAGTTCCCGACCATGCAACTGTATTACGCCAAATTTACCCCAATCCCACAACTGACAAACTGGCTATGCTCGTATGCTTCACGCAGCAAATCATCAAGGCTTTTGGTAATGGCGAAAGTTCCCCCTGACGCTCATATGTAAGACAAAACACACCTGAGTGCTGGCCTGCAGATTGCGGGCTTGCCAGAAGGATCTCAGTTTTCTTTCTCTTTGGGCTGTGTACCGTATCCGATAAGAAAATCTTCTATTATGTCCACAGCGGTAAAGTCAGCTGTTGTATTGATAGCGTCGGCGCCATTGCTGTCAACATTATCCTCGCTGACTGAGTGGTAGGGTGAAGTGAGACAGCCCTGAGGGTTCTGCACGGAGTTTGAATCCGGCTGTACTGTGATTAACCCAAATTGTGCCGACGGCAAGGTGTTCACCAAAAGCCGTCCCCTGGCATCAGTTGCTCTGGCGCCAGAACTATCGCTCTCGCCATAATCAGGCTGAAACGGCAAATTATCAAAATGACAGCACTTCCGTTCTTTCAGGCACTTGTCAACACTGGCTCCGGCTTTATTCCAGCATCGTGATGCACAACAACCGGTAAATAACACACCAGACATAAGAGAATCCGGGTAGCTGCCACCACACATCAAGCCACAAAAACTGCATCCGATACACGTTGCCAGGCTGTATGCCAGCCAGAACGTTCGCTGCAAATTTTCACGTCCTTCCTTACAGGACTGACAGCGCTGAACATGGTTGCGCCCCATGGGCTGCGGGCTGGGTTGGTAATTGCTGAATGTATTCATGGTCTGATACCTCCTGTTTTTCACTTTCCTCAGACCGGGTTTATTGCCGATTGTTCCCAGCCAGGGTATCCATAAGCCCCTGTTAATTCTCCAGCCAACATCGCTAACCGGCGCAATGCTATAATTTTCAGATCAATTAAAAATCACGGAAGATAACTATGAACAGCAACGGAATGGGCTCGCTGACCAAATTTCAAATCCATCAAATCGAAGGTTTGGCGTCCAGAAAAGATTCTGATAAACATGTGCTGGTGGCCAAAAGCAATGGCAGGGAAATCACGTTTACTTCTGTAGAATCAAAGGTCAACTCTGAAAACAAGCAGGAAAAACCTGTGAAAGGTTCTGATTTAGCGGTAAAAGCCCTGGGTTTAAAGGATCGGAAAGTCTCGCCAAAATTTGCACTCAGGCTCATTAAAGCCTACCAGGAAAAGGATAATCAGTCCGTCAACCCGAGAGATTTGCTCCTCCTTATAGACCACGTCGATGATACTTATCTAAAGTCCGATGGTTCAACATCCCGCCCGGATAGTGCTGAAGACCACAGAAGTTCATCCAGCACATTGCATTCTGGCTGGGGGTCAACAACCAGTCTTGATAGTGGATACGATGGCAGTGTTTTTGGCAGTACGGAGTCCATATACGAAAATGCAGATTTCCTCCGGGATAGAGCAACTTCCCCTTTATCAGAAAAAGTGACTGAATTAATTGACAAGGAAGATTATATAGGCGCACATGAGAAAATGCGGCAAGAGAGTCATGAGGCCATAAAAGGTAACCATATTACCGATGGGCGATGGAAGAGATTTGGCTATGGCGATGAGAAAGTAGGATTCGTACCTTTACCGAAAAAAACAGCCTTGACAATTGATGGTAATTATATTCCCGCCAATCGAATCTATATGACCAATAACAACTATGTCGCCATCCAGGCACCTAAAGAAAATTTTGGCGGTGACATCTGGCGAGCAGCTCTTGATTCCGATTCAAAGTGCAGCGTTATTTGTGATCTGACCGGAAAAAAGGACAAGATCGATCGTAAAGGAGGAAGTCTTGAATCGTATTACCCAACCGGAGAAACAGACCCGGAAACCGGAAAAGCCAAATTAGAAATCAACCTTGATAATGGGATTAAAGTAAAACTCAAATCCCGATCGCAAGGAGATGGCTATACAAAAAATATCTATGTTGTTACCGATACCTTGAGTGGCAAAACCAGCGAGCTACGAAGATATCATTACTCCAGCTGGCCGGATCACGGAGTACCCATTGGAAAAAACAGTAAAGACTCTCTGCTCAAGTTTGTAGAAGCACTGCGCCGTCACCAGAATAGGGACGAATATTCAGGCAACACAATGGTGCACTGCGTGGCAGGCGTTGGCAGAACCGGAACGCTCATTGTGTTAAATGAAATCTACCAGGACATACTGTCCGGAAAATATGAAAATAAGAAGGAACTGGATCAAGCAGTATTCAAAGCTATTCAACAAGGAAGAAATGACCGCGGACCCGCCTTTGTCCAACAAGGGGAGCAGATCCAATTTATCATGGATACCGTTCATACATGGCACGAACAGTGGCGCAGCGGAGAAAACATTATTCCCCGGATATAGCTGCAAAGTCAGAGTTACAGGTGCCTGGGGCTGGTGACCTGTACAGGTGACTGAGTTCACACTAACCACCAAGTTCCTCGTTCAGGGCTATAAAGTAATCAGCAGCCAATCATCAGTGGCTGCCGATTCAGCAGAACATCCCACAATCAACTGTCATCCCCCCATCTTGGCACATTCCTGACAATGCCTGTCTATAAAAGGGAAGGGTCAACGGATAACTGGATTCTTTACACCTATTGCGGCGTGCCCTGCGGGATATAATCAACCGGTGGCGGGAACTTTTCCAGGAGACTGTTAACCGACGTTGTAATGTACTCTCTCTGCTCTTCAGGCGACATATCCGACGTTAGTCGTTGGCTGGCAATCCCCTGCCAGATGACATGATGATTGGCCGGGTCAATAACATTCAATGTCAGGCGACCTACCTCATAACTGTTTACCACAACTTCCGATGGCCAGTTGGTCATCATCCACGGGTAAGGGCCATAGTAGAACCCACTGGAGTAGAACCCACTATTGTATGAAGTGCCCTGCAATTTGGACTTTTCCGTAAAGCCCCAGCTCAACCACAGGCTTGCCTGTTGAGCGGGCACTTCCTGCAGCCCTTTTGCCGCCAGATCCTGTGAAACCTGCCAATGAACTCTTTGCGCCATCAGGCTCAGGATGCGGTTATCATTATCCCTTCCCGGTTGGAACCAGGCCCATGTTGTCATGAGAGGCCAGTTAATCTGCTGGTTATAATCCCAGCTCACTTCAGGTTTGGCGGCACAACCGGTCAGGAAAATAGTGAACAGAACAAATGGGATAAGGTACTGCCTCATTATGCGCTCCTGTTAAACAACAATCCGCTATTAGTCGACCGTCAGGTGCCCTTTATCGTAGTACGCCGGGTCATGCCAGTGCTTGGTGATATGGGCTTTTCGTTTCTCAAGACAGTGATGCAGCTTGCTCAAATACTCCTGTTTATCCTGTTCTGAAAGACTTTCGTCGTCTTTAGCTTCCAGCCAGGCGCTTTCTGCCTCCTGAAACTCAATATCCAGCTCTTCCAATTCTTTATACCGATTCATAACAACCCCGACGATTAAGTACAGATTCAAAACTCAATGAGGCGCTCAAGCAACTGCCCGGCGTTCTCATGAATCAGGTCTTTATTGATATGGTCGCCAAGCGGCACATGTTTTGCTACCAGAGGCAGTATTTCACCCAGTAGTTTTGGGGGAGCACAAACACGCAGGGTCTCAAACTGGTGCAGGTCATGGGCATGGTTAATAGACTTGGCCAGCATATGGGCAAAAGTGACAGACTCATTGACTTTTGGCGAGTTATCCGTGCCCACCATGCGAACATTACTGCCAGTGGATGAAGCGACAGAGTGGCCGGGGCCTGATGTCACGAACTCATGCCGTTTCCATCGGCCTTCTTGATGATCAATCTGGTCAACCAGATCAAGCACTCTCTTGTGTCGGTCAAAACGATAGACCTTGGCTTGGCTGTTATCGGCAACCAGTACCCAGGATGATGCCATAAGTATGCACCTCTAAACGACTCGCGAAGTACGATAACGATAGTCCAATGATTCAGGAATTGCCTGTTTTTACTGTTGAGAAGTTATTTTCTGGATGGATTTTCTCTTTCTGCAGAGAACAGCCAAAAAGACTTTTAATGTGAAATAGATAGTAAAAAAGATAGAATACCTGAAAAAGAAAAATGAACCGGGCAAAACAATAAGAATAGTTTGGAGTCTGTCATGAGTACCAGACATGAAAATCTCGACAGTGTCCCTTCTCCCCGGGGAGAAATGACCTTGAAAGTTCTGGCGGATCACCGTTCCGTCAATAGCAGTGGTGATGTTTTTGCTGGCTGGGTAGCCATGCATCTGGATCAGGCCGGGGAAGTCTGTGCCCGCAAGGCCGCCAATGGTGCCAGGGTGGTCACGGTCAGTATTGGCAGTATGAGTTTTCTCAGACCAGTTCAGACCGGCGATCTGGTGGGATTCTTTACCCGGGTGACAGATATCGGCAAAACATCGATCAGGGTTGTTGTTGAAGGCTGGATAGAAAACCACCATGGCTGGGAGAAACTGACGGAAACGACAATGGTATTTGTTGCCATTGATCGAGGTGGACGAACCCGGCGGATCAGGAACCCGGAATAAACCCCGGGAGGCTGTCCGAGAATAGACTGCCACCCTCGCTACGGGGACGCTTGGTCGGGCGCTATTCTCGGACAGCCTCCTGGAGGATCGGCGAGTCGCTGATCCTCTTGGCTCACTCTGAGAGCAAGCCTTCAGATACACCGAGTCCGGGTCACAAAAATTCCATGAATGGCAAGCTCCAGATCATCCCCCGATTGCAAGGGTCCAACACCTTCCGGCGTTCCGGTCAGCACGATATCTCCCGGCAACAATGTGAAATGCCTGCTGATATAACTCAACAGCCCTGGAATAGAGGTCAACATATGCGCCGTTGTCCCTTTCTGCCTTGGCTCTCCATTGACCGACAGGGAAAACTCGAGATTGCCGGGATCTTTAATATGCTCAACGGCCACAAATCCGGATAGCGGACAACTGTTGTCAAAGGCTTTGGCCACTTCCCAGGGCAGACCTTTTGACTTTTGCCGGGCTTGCAGCTCACGCAGTGTCAAATCCAGCCCAAGGCCAACAGCCATGACAGCCTGGCTGGCCTCATGCTCACTGGCATCGGTCAGAGGCTCCCTGATCAGCAGGCTCACTTCTGTCTCATGATGTACCAACCCACGATTACGGGGTAATTTCACCGGCTGTTCAAGGTTAACCATGGCGGTACCGGGTTTAATAAACAGGACCGGATCATCAGGCAGGGGATTATTCAGCTCCTGAACGTGTGCCGCATAATTGCGTCCTACACAAACCACCTTCCCGACCGGAAGGCCAATACGGTCGCCACTGATCCAGCGGTGCCTGTACTGCATAATGCATCCCTTATTAACTCCGGTGATGAAAAATGGAACGCACAATACGCGCCAACATCATTCGGATATTTATTATTCGTTCCAGGAGGCTGTCCGAGAATAGACTGCCCTTCGCGGCAACTGCTCCTGCGTTGCT
>NZ_JAHHPO010000434.1 GCF_024606365.1 Endozoicomonas sp. ONNA2 | reverse complement strand
ACCAATTTATCGCAACCGCAGTAGGGCAGTCTATTCTCGGACAGCCTCCTGGCATAGAACAGTAATTCTTCATGCCAAAGGATTCGACAGTCAATGATGGGAAAAAAAGAGAGCGGATGCCATGGGCAAAACTGGCAAAGACTGAGCAGTGGAATGTAGGTAGCTACTCCTGCGTCGGTCTGGTAACAGACCGATTGTCTGCGATTGAAATGTTTGATACTTCAGTTGTTATTCTTATGGGGGCGTACCTTCACAGTTAGAAACGACGGCATCCATTTGTACTAAAGCATCCATAGGAATAGCTGAAAGACCAACAATTGTTCTTGCAGGAAGGTCGCTATTGAAGAATGTTGTGTAAACATCGTTCAGGGCATCAACGTCTTCGATTTTTCTGAGTTGAATATTAATCTTAACCACATCGTCCATGACATGGTTGACACTTTCCACGATGGCCTTGATATTTTTCAAGCATTGTGAGGCCTGCTCTTTTACACCACCAGCGACCATTGCTCCAGTTTTTGGGTCCAGAGGTACCTGAGCGGCAATATGGTTGTAATGAGAAAAAGCGACAGTTTGTGTATATAGAGAACTCCCTGGTGCATTTTCTGTATTGCTTGCTCTTATGACGATCCCGTGTCTGTCTTCAACAGCTTGTGGGGGAGTGCCATCTCCGTGTGACACAACGACATCAATTTGCACCAGGGCACCCATGGGCAATGCTGACGCTGCAAATGTTGTGCGTGCGGGAAGATAAGCAGCAGTCCTGGCGATGGCCGAGTCCGGGAAGAAGGTTGTGTAAACTTCGTTTACGGCTGCAATATCCAAGAGGTTTTTAAGGAAGATATTTATTTTGACAATATCATCAAAAGGAACATCGATACTTGCTAAAATTGCCTTGATATTTTTCAGGCATTGTCCAGCTTGCTCTTTTACGCCACCCGCTACCAATTGACCGGATTCAGGATCAACAGGTAATTGAGCGGAAATATTATTGTAATGGGAAAATGCAACAGTGTGTGTAGATACAGGGCCTGAATTCGTATAATAAATGCATAACCTCTGTAACCAGAGGGTTGCCACAGAA
>NZ_JAHHPO010000433.1 GCF_024606365.1 Endozoicomonas sp. ONNA2 | reverse complement strand
AGCTAAATATCCTATTATCGGGATGATCGTTCGACCGATTCTGTCGCCCTGGGCTGTTCAAGCATCGTGCCCGTAGCGAGGATTGCGAGTTATTGAGGATAAAAATTCTGCTTATGAGGAGAATACCCTGAAGGGCACAAGTAGCCGGGCTATTTGACGAAGAAGCAGGAATTTTCAGACCAATTTATCGCAACCGCTATAGGGCAATCTATTCTCGGACAGCCGCCCGAATTATGGACTATATGAACATGGTTCTTGTATTTTCAAAATTGAGGATTTCAATCTATGCACTCTGTAAATAATGGTAATGTTGATGTTTCAAAATTCGCTTATAATCCCCATCAGGGCAACGAAAAACAAAATACCGAAAATACCGTTTATAAAGTGTCGCAAGGGGAAAGTGTAACGACTAAACCCATCACTCACAGAATATGCAATTCGGCAGAAGGTGTAGCTGCATCGTTTTCTGCACAGGCTTCCAGCCCCTTGTCCGATGCACCTTCAGTCGACCTGACAAAAACATTTTACCAACCCAGGGTTAATGAACCTCTTATTCATGCAAATGATCTCCTTATGACACACGCAGACTTCCGGGATATACTCTCTAAACATATGGATGTATATGCAGTAATAACGGATGATTTTTCTGGTCACGGAGCTGTCATAATTTTGGTAATCGGGAAACCAAAATTTGAAGTAAACGACCTGGAGGGAAAATTCAATTCTGCTGCTTTTAAATGTTTACCAGGAATTGAAACACCCTACAGTTCTGATTTGATGGGTTTCTCACTTGAGCAACCTGCTTCGATTGTCAATAAATTCTACAGCACTCTGACAAAGTACAGTAACGATTCTGGAAAAATGAATCCGACTGAACGATCAATATTTGATAAATTGAAACCAAAATATAAGTCAAATCCATATGCTTTTTCCCCGAAGGATTTCCTGAATGATCTCTCCCCACAGGAAGCAAAATTTATTTTTGAGCAAATTTTTGATAAGTCTATTGAACAGATAAAGAAACAAGAATCTAGTCGCTTTGATAATAGTTTAAACTCAAAAGCGACAATCAAAGATCTTCCGGAGATTCTCCAATTCTATAAAGATAGTAAGGGATGGGGATTTCATCACGCATATAAGTTAAATTATCTTGATGAAGCATTACTTGAAAATGCCAAATGGAAATAACTATTTCCTGAATCCGTAACTTCAGAAGACGTTGAAACCTTCGGAAGCCGGTCGTGCC
>NZ_JAHHPO010000432.1 GCF_024606365.1 Endozoicomonas sp. ONNA2 | reverse complement strand
ATCCTCGCTACGGGCGCTATTCTCGGACAGGCTCCTGGCCCCAATGACAGTGTCCTGAGTAAACGAAGGTCTTTTGGTGGTTTGCTCGTAACCAACACAAAAACCATTTTTCAGTTTCATTTATAGAAAAAGATCTCGCTTTTTTTATATAAGACATCGATATTTATAAAAAGTTCAGCATTTTAAGTGTGAGCCTCCCGACTTCCCGGCGGGAGAGGCAAGCGGAAACTCAAGCATTTATCTTTGAGCATTTTATCAATGCTGGCAGTTGCCAAAATAGAGCCGCAAGTATTCATGGCTGAAAGATGCTGATTCTATGGCTTTGCAGCAGTCCGTTATTAAGTAGTTAACCAAATGAAATCATATTTTCTGACTAAGTGGCCAGCACTCTGCTGCGTTGCATAGTAACTGTCCACTTAGTCAGAAATATACGATTCCATTTGGCCAACTACTTAATCTGGACAAGGCTTTCAAAAATTTCTTCAATCGAAAACCAGAGAGAAATCATCAACATCACAGAATACACTGGTCATAGACATGGGAGCCTCCGGTTAGCTATCAATGGGTTGCAACCGAAAGATAGTTAAATCACTGGGGCGCCCTTGTCTTTTTTGCTTCGAACTCACGTTAGGAGCTGTCCTGAAATAACTCCGACATTTCTACAGACGCTACCCGTCGCCCACTTCCCGAAAGCTGGGACCACTTGTGCTTTTGCGGGCAGCGGGTGGCGGTATTTTCCCAGTCTGAATGAAATGATGGGACCTTAACTTATACTTCTATCTCGGGGACGCTGATGTTCCAGATGCTGGCAGTACCATCGTCATCGCACGTCAATAATAGCCTGCCGGAGCGGCTGAAACAGCCTGTCTCGACTTTGCCTGTACCATGGCTCCCATCTGCCTTTTTGCACCATTGGCCGTTTCTGTCGTAGCCGTAGATTTTAAATTCATTTTTTTTGTCCTCATCATAAGCCATTATCTGGAGCATGGCGTGGCTGTGGACGGGCTTTTCGCCGACATTGTCGACAACTCCTCGCTCGGTCCATAAACCGTTATCATCACAACCCCACAGGATGGTCGCGAATTTGGCACCAAAACCACGGCAGTGCAGCCTGAGCCTCTGCTCCGAGGCGCTGAATACGACTTTTTCGATACTGAAGTAAGAGCCCCTGGCACAGGCCGGAGGGTAGATGTCTGCCTTGACAACGGCATTACCCTCACCGTCAAATCCCCAGATCCTGCCTATAAGCCCATTTTTTTGCTCATGTCGGGTCAGAACATGGCGCCCTGACGGGCTGATGTCAGCACCTTCAATAGTCTCTTTTGAATGGATTTGTTTAATCTGATGGGTGGCTTTATTGATATCATGCCGGACATAAACGGTGTGTCTGGTGTGAATCATTATACAGTTGGCTTCCGGGATAGCGCTGAAGCAGGCTTGCGCATGACGATCGTATTGAGCGTAAAATACGCTTCTCCATTTCTCCTTCTCCTTACTGTCATAATTCAGGATTTGCACCAGGCCATTCTTGGTATCAAGCGTGAAAAGTACGTCTTCTGATGCACTAATTTGCCAACGTAAACTTTCCGATTCCACGCCGTTCTCGGAAAATGCCTTCGTTTGATCATAATGACCTTTGTCGTTCACACTCCAGATTCTGATTATTCCATCATTGGTTTCGATGGCAAGATGCCGTGCTGACTCGGTGAATTTGGCCCCCCAAATTATCCCGTAGTGATTAAAGAAACCCATCTGTTGCCATTTGCCACCAACATAACCAATGATTGTCAGTTGGTTATGTTCAAGACCGCTAACACTTTTGGTGAACATAACCCCATGATGTCCAGCCTTGCTGAAGGCAGCCTCAACCCTTTTGCCGTGGCTGTTAAATGAATATTGACTTTCGATATTGCCGTCATCACAAATGTTCAGAAGTGTTGCACCTTTTTTTGAAGTGACCAGGATATGATTGCTGCAGGGGCTGAATCGGCAAGTGACATCCTGATCCATGTCGTTCAGACATATGCGTTCCCAGCTGTCATCATCGTTACAGTGGTAAAGTGCGAAGGTATCTGTCTGGCCTTGATGGGGGCGACTGATGATCGCCAGTGCCCGCTCTGTGGGTGAAAAGCGAATGTCCTTTAAAGAGCCGTTAAAGACTATCTCTGCCTGTTCTATCCAACCGGCCCCTGCCGCGAGGCACCAGACTTTGCAGATTCCTTCTCCCGCAACCAACCCATAGCGCCCGGAAGGGCTGAAGGTGGCTTCATTAATATAGCTGCACCTTAGTACGCCATCCTCCCGCCAGTACCCGCTGTCATCGCAACTCCAACAATGGGCTTCATTTAAACTGCAGATCAGGGCGTGGCGTTCCAGGGGACTAAACTTGGCCTCTCTGATTGCCCCACCAATGTGAACCACCGCTTTACGCTGAAGTTGATAGGTGTCACACCCGATCATCTCATTGATGTCCCCGGAAAACGCCATCTCAGAGGGGATGAATTGATCGCCCTGAACATCCGGAAGTATACCGTTGCTGTTTCTGGGCGCTGTGAACGACGACATTGTGTTTGCCATTTTCCAGGGGGGAGGTTTGTCGGCGGGGTTGTCCGTGGCAGGCTTTTTCAGGCGGTTGGGTGTGTTGCCATAACAGGTTTCTTTGCTGTAAAAAATTGAAATAGCATCAGATATACTGGCTATGCTCGCGGTATCAAACCCGCCAGGAACAGGGCATGAGTTCTGCTTGATTACTGCAGCAGAACTGACATAGATGTGTTGATATGGCCAATTTTTTTTAATGTCGCGGGAGGTAACCGCCGCCAAGCGGAGCTGTCCATACTCTTTTTGTAACGCCAAAATTTCAGCGCAGCTGAGGTGAGTAGCAATGTCCCCGGATTTTCTTAAAGGCATGCCGTAAAAATACGATGAATGACCGGAAGAGTCAGCAGGATCGGTATTTTGTTCAACGATACTGTTGTCGGTCACTGATGTTGCTGCAATTTGTTTGCGATCAAAACAAAAATTCATGGTTTATTTCTTTCTGAATGAATTAGCGGGAGTTTCAGCGTTGGTCTCATTTATACCTGGCCCCAATACAGTGTCCTGAGTAAACGCAGGGCCTTGGGTTGTTTGCTCGTAAGCAACACAAAAATCCATTTTCAGTTTCATTTATAGAAAAAGATCTTGTTTATTCTTATTTAAGACATCGATATTTATAAAAAGTTCAGAGCAAATGATTGTCGCAGAAAGCACTGAGTGGCTACTTGGCTTTTTCCTGAATCCGTAACTTCAGAAGACGTTGAAACCTTCGGAAGCCGGTCGTGCC
>NZ_JAHHPO010000431.1 GCF_024606365.1 Endozoicomonas sp. ONNA2 | reverse complement strand
AGAATCAGAAATTTTTAGCCTCAATTTCTCGCAATCCTCGCTACGGGCGCTATTCACGGACAGCCTCTAGCGGTCAACCAGTTACCCGACACCTCCCTGGCACTGGGGGCCCTGGTGGGCCTTTGTACCATCGGCGCGTCATCGGCATCTGATTCTCCGGTTGAGGTGGCAAACGCCACAGCTCTTGGCAAGATCTGCCAGAATGAGGAATCATGCTGCAAAACATACCGGCTAACTGCGAATATCAACGGTAGCCAATTGCCTCAGCCCATTGGCAATGAAACCCTTCCATTCACTGGCGAGCTGGACGGCGGGTGTTATCAAATCTTCAATCTTCCATGGCAGGTCACCTGTCCGGTAACGGCAGTATCCATGACCTGCTTCTTGGTGATGCCAATATTCAGTCAAACACTTCAGCCGGGGTAGCTGCTTGTACAATGTCAAACAACGCCACAATCAGTAATATCCGGGCAGAACGTGTTGACCTTGCTACCAACGGTGGAAGCACTGGTATTGGTGCTGGCATCGTTAATGGCGGAAGTGTTGCCAACATAACAGGAATACACTGCAGTGTGGACGCCTCCGGCGACAGGGCACATGCCGGTATTGCCGTGGGCAGGTTAAACTCGGGCATTGTTACCGGCACAACGGTGATGAACTGCACAGTGACAACTTCCGGTGAATCCCACGCCGGTATTGGTGCGGGATATCAGGATAAAGGAGGTGTTGTCACCAACACGAAAGCGGTGAACTGTAATGTGAAAACCTCTGATATATTTGCGCATGCCGGTATTGGGGCGGGATTTAGTGAAGGCACTGTTAACAAGACGATAGCGGTAAACTGTCATGTTGAAACAGAAAAAAACACGCATATGCCGGAATCGGGGCGGGATTGAGTTTTAAAGGGGTTGTTTACGACATAACTGCAGTCAACTGCAGGTGAATACCTCCGGTAAAGAAGCAGGAATTTTCAGACCAATTTATCGCAACCGCAGCAGGTCAGTCTATTCTCGGACAGCCTCCTGGCATCCTCAACCGCAGAGCTGGCCACCACCCTGTCCGTTTCTGGCCCGGATTCATCACTGCGTATAGCCGGTATCGCCCCGGGCGCGTTTTTTTTTGCTCTGGTCGGCTGTGCATGCGCCTACCTCTATTACCGCCAAGGGTCATCAGCTCTCTCCAGACCACAGCCTGACGAGAACAATTACGAACTGATGCCAAGAGACGGCGACAGGGAGCTTCTACTCATCAATTCGGACTACTGAGAAGGCGCTTCCTCCTTCCGGAAGTATTCTTCAAAAGTGCCAGCTGGAACTGAGCCCCCTTCCGACGCAAATATCGGTTGGAAATAAGCATCCAATTCACGAGCAAGGTGGTGCCAATCTTTATTTTTATCGCCATCAAGAAGGTAAGTAAAATCGGGAAAATCTTCACCATCAGCAGGACACATTGCATTTTGTCTGTAAAATGAGAGGGATACCATGGGCATATTACGCATATCTGTGCAAAGGCTGTAGCCATGTATGGATATACCATGGTTTTGCAGATAGGTATTAATTTTCTCAACCCCTTTGCTAGGTTCAGACATAACACCGGTATTGGCAATTCCGTTAATATAATCCTCGAATTTTATTTGAACCATTGCCCCGGTACTGAAATCGGGTATTTTAGGGTCGACGGGCTTTACGCCATATTTATTCAGTAACGTGCCATTGGTTTTCAGCCAAGCCTGAATTTTACCGGCAATGTCTGGCAATTCTGCCAAATCGTCTGTTGTGATAGCGTTAGTGATCATTTGACCAAGTTTTTCTCTGGCATTGGCCATGTCTTTACCACCCTGCTGCGAAGAAGATAATGACGCCAGTTCATTCAAACTTGACTTTATAGCCTCCACCGTTATCAGCCCCCGTTGAACGCCTGCACCTTCAGGGAAATACGCCCCCTCTACCAAAAGACTCTGAAGCGATTGCTCCAACCCCGTGAGGTTGCCAGGTTCTGAACTGCCGGAGGACAGGGATGAACCATCGTCATCAGAACTCTCATCATCTGAGCCAATGATAAATTTCACAACTGATGGTTTATCGGTGCCACTTTCACCCAATGGTGGGTTCATATAATTGGCGACATGCGTGACAGCACCGGGAACCCGAGCGCCAACCGGACAACGCTGTTGATCTTCAGGCGTGCTACTGCGAAAGATACCTCCCGCATGCAGGACACTCTCTGACATGGCAGAGTCGTCCGAATCATCGCCGTTTGTTTGAACTCCGTAAACAGATCCTGGCAATCCGCCATTTACCGTTGGCCAACTCATAAATAAACCTTTTAAACGAAAGATATGTGACTATCCTTAGACAGCTTACTTTCCCAATAGGTTCACAATTGACAAGAATAATTGCTTGATCACTCTATAAGGACAACGGTCGGTACACAAAAGTATTCAAGGCCGTGGGCAGCCCCAGACAATGAGAATCGGCACTCAGCGCTTGCGCCAGATTAGCCCGGTTCTGCACCAGACGGGCACGAATAGAAGCACGGGCGCCACACTGCAACGATGTCGGTTGATAAGGTACAGGCGTATAATTCTTCAGGAGGTTAACAAGGTCGACACGCCGGTTCCGCTCAGCCAGACGGATAAGGGTCGAATTGGGCTGGTTGCTATTATTTCCCGGCTTCCGGTGCAGCCAGGGCTGGGCAAACGGATCAAAGTGGTTAGCCAGCAAAATCGTGAAGACTTCTACAACTCGGCAATTTGAACATGCCCATCCTCTACGGCAATCCATAGCGGACGGTAGCCATTGCTGTCCCGGGCATTGGGGTCAGCACCATGACTCAACGGCGCGTCGACCATACCACTGTGACCTGATCGTACAGCATAATGCAGTAGTGAACTGTTGCCATTATACCGGCCGTTGGCATCAGCCCCTTGATCGAGCATGGCGCACACCGTTGCCAGATCAAAATTCCGGATTGCCAATATCAGTTTATGACGCAAGTGGGTACTCGCCTCACCGTCTTGCCCGACACCAAAAGACAATGAGCGCCCATCCCCCGGTGACATTTCTGTTTCCTCCGAGTTTTTGGCGGATTGACAAACACAGCATATAACCATTAAGGAATTGCACCAGAATAATTTGCACATTTCCAGGTTTCAAAACTACGTTCGTCCTGAGCATGTCGAAGTGCGTCAACTCCGGCCCCAGGTAATCACAAGCTCAGGATGAACGCAGATCGGGTTCAACCTGTTGAAATTATTTCGGGACAATTTCCGGGGCAAACATGGCTGGTTAATTTCATTGGAAGTTCGTACAACTTCTATCTGCTACTCAATCGGATTGTTTGTGCCCGATCCTGTCGTTATACTGCACTCCCTCTTGTCAGATTCCGGGCGCAGACCTCGCCGATATCCCATGACCACTGAAACTACACTCCCTCCGCAGGGCGAAAAACTACAAAAGATCCTGGCGGGCGCTGGCCTTGGCTCACGCCGTGAGATGGAGCGCTGGATCACCGAAGGGCGCATCAGCGTCAACGGTGTCAGGGCCAGCCTGGGTGACCGTGCAACCCTGGCCGACGTCATTGCCGTGGACGGCCGGGTTATCAAGCTGGACGCCTACGCCTCCGGTATTCGCCGGGTCATTGCTTATAACAAGCCTGAAGGTGAAATCTGCAGCCACTCTGATCAGGAAGGCCGCCCGACGGTGTTCGATAAACTCCCCAAACTGAAGGGCGAACGCTGGATCTCCATTGGTCGTCTGGACCTCAATACCTCCGGTCTGCTGCTGTTTACCAACGATGGTGAACTGGCCAGCCGCCTGATGCACCCATCCCACTCCATAGAAAGGGAGTACGCCGTGCGGGTCATGGGTCAGATCACCCCGCAGAAAGTAAAAAACCTGTTTGACGGTGTCGAGCTGGAAGACGGTATGGCCCGTTTTACCGATATTGTGGATTCCGGTGGTTCTGGCATTAACCATTGGTTTCATGTCTGTATTCTTGAAGGGCGTAACCGTGAAGTCCGACGTCTCTGGGAATCCCAGGACCTGAAAGTCAGCCGTTTGAAGCGGGTCCGTTTTGGCAGCATGATCATTCCTGATCACCTGCGCCAGGGGCAGTTTCAAGAGCTGGAAAAACCGGATATCGACGCCCTTGCCGCCCTGGTTGACCTGTCACCCGCACCTGCCTTCCGGAAAAAACCGCAGGACCGGCCGAAAAAGAACGAAGTGCAGGCCAGCAAAGTGAAAGGCAGCGCCAAACGTTTCAGCCCTCATCCGAAAAAGCGCTCTCGTTAGGCGGCTTTATAAATAATGATTGGCCCAAACAGAAATCTGTCACAGGATTTCACAGAAATAGTCCAGGAATCCTTCGATTTCCCGTTCAGGCTGAATTCTTGCGGGGGGATTGGCAGTTTGAAACTCTGTGGCTTTGGCATCCCAGCGGTATACATGCCAGCAATCTATCTCAAGGCCATCTTTTTTCAAAATAGAGGCGGTTTCTTCGAAACTTTCGGCACCCATCCTGGTCAACCAGTTTTCCTGATATTTCCCGAAGATGACATCTGGCCAACTTGCCTCAGGTTCCCGGAGCATTGACAGTAGCAATGAATCCTTAATGGCTGCAATCGAATCCAGATAACTATCCCGCTGTTCAGGCAGTTTTGCCAGCAACTGGTTTAACCGATAAAAATAACCGTTTTCTCCGTTCATAGCTTCGGCTTTTGCCAGACGATAACCCCTTGAGTCCTCAAACCCGGACGCCAGGGGGTTGGCAAATACATTGTAGTGTTTTGTGTAAACCAGTTCCGGGGGAATATAATCCTGGGGGCCACTACGATTATATCCTTCGGTGACCAGGACAAAACAGTCCGGATTGTTTTTGATCAGTGTGGTAAGGAAATAATCAGTTGTGCCCTCGGCAATCTCTCTGTTCAGTCTTCTTGCTTCTGAGAGGAGGGAGCTTGTTTGCGGGTTTATAGCGGTGAATAACGTGGTTGAAGGTGAAGCATCGGCAATTTCCTGGGCCGGTAAGATGTTAATGGGGATTGGCTTGGAATGGCCCTCAAGACCGGTATAAAAATTGGCTACATCCACAGGAATCACTGTAATCTGGCACCCCAGCTCGTTGAGATAGCTTTGCATAAACAGGGAAAAATCTCCGCTACCACAGCCAATATCAACAATGTGTTCGATTTTGTCGTTTTTGCTCAGAAAATCAGCCAGAAAACTGAAGTTAAACACCTCCGCAAAGCCCCTGTTTAGCATCCGGGTTGAATCAACGAAGGGTTGAGAAGTATCCAGCGTGATCAAGTCCTGGTTACCAATCCGGACAGTTTTAACATCTGTCTGCGGTATATTGACATATCTCGCACAGTAATTGCCCGGGGGATTATTATTCATATTCCAACCTGTATCCTCAGGAGTACCCGGATATGGCTCGCGGGGAGCAATTGTGGGACGAATGTCTTGTTCATTGCCCCCGCCCGCCTCGGGAAGCCCCTGCCTGTCCGGGGTAGTAGACGACGGAGTATTTTCCAGGTGCAAGTGGTTTAAAGGTAAAGTCAAATCAGTAATGGTACGACTTGAAAGGCTGACAACTTGTTGTTCTTTTGTTCCACCATCGGCAGATTCCAGATAAGGGACGGCATCATGACTTTGCGGACCATGAGGGAGGTTGCCACGTGGGGTTTTTTCAGCACTTTCCGGTGTTTTTATTGGAACGGGTGGTTTAACAACATCTGTACTGTTGATCATGACGGTTACTCATCTCATTGCAATATCAGGATAGTTGCGTATTGAAACTTTTCACACAGCTTAGTCCGGATATTTCATAAACGTGCTCCCGATCTCGCTTGTCCTGTGCCGCTCCGGGAAGTTGTCTGGAAATAACTTCATCATTTTATTCAATCCGGGAAAATGTCGCCGCCCGCTGCCCGCAAAAGAACAAGTGGTTCCAGCATTAATCTCAGACCTACGGTACGTATGGCAAAGAATCGCCCCAGCGCCAGAACAGGAAACACTCCTCGCCCCCCGTATTTTTGCTGAAACTCCCGGTCAGCTAATCATTATCGACTGTGCCGGTCATGGGTATTTTTCAACAGCGTCATGGTCTTTTCGAGATCCGGAATATCAGCCACCTTATGAAGGAACTGCTGAAGCGGGGAGAGTTTGGCAGAATAATGGGCAAACTCAAGGGGGGTGATCCCCTGGTAGTTGCGTGCGTTACTATCAGCGCCTTTGTCCAGCAAACTTGCAACGGTCTCGTGCTTGCCCTGCATTGCCGCAAGATGGAGAGGGGTCATGCTGAAGGCGTTTCGGGCATCCAGAACAGCACCAGCCTCAAGCAGGCGTTGACACACTTTGGTATGCCCCTTTTTTGCGGCATAGTGCAGGGGCGTCCGGTTAACTGAAGTGCAGGCGTTGATATCAGCACCAGACTCAAGCAGGCAATCCACGGTTTTTGGGCAACCCCCTTTGGCCGCAAGATGAAGCGGGGTTTTATTGTCTTTTGTGACGCGGGCATTAACGTCAGCCCCCTGCTCAATCAGGTAGCGAATGACCGGTGGATGACCATTGTAGGCGGCAACGTGGATTAGCTCCCAACCTGCATGGTGACGGGCATCAACTTTAGCGCCATATTGAAACATGGGGACAATTTTATCCAGCCGTCCGGATGCGATAATTTTGTGCAGCACCGGATACTCGGGTTTATGATCCAGACAATACAAGGCATGAATATCCGGATTTGTGGTTACCGACCACAGTCGTTCAAATAAATCAAACTCACCGGACCTGGCCAGTAGGCCCAACAGTTCTGCCCGCATACCCTCACAGGGGGCCTGAACATGACAGGGGGACCGGGCAAGCGCCCTGACTATGGGGCGAGTAAGGCTGCCTTTATAACTTGCCCATTGCAGTAACGTTTTGTTGTGAAGGTCATTGGTGATGACCACAAGGGCCGCACCTGCATTGGCCAGAACGTCAACCGCCTCGTGGTGCCGCTCAAATATCGCACAGTGGATGGGGGCGGTGCCAACGATTGTCTGGGCATTGATGTTAGCACCCAGGGACAGTAACAACCTGATCGTTTCATGGTCGCCTTTACTAGCGGCCAGGTGCAGGGCTGTTTTCCTTATAGGTCTGGATGTGGCATCAATTTTGGCACCTGCGTCAGCCAGAAGCCGGATGGCGGCATGTTGACCGTTGGCCGCTGCCAAGTGCAGAGCGGGGATTCCATCAAGGGACAGGGCGTCAACGTCAGCCCCCTGTTGAATCAGCGCCAAGATCACCGCTGTCTGCCCGCCAGCGGCGGCCTTGTGGAGCATGGACATACTTGAATCGATGCTGTGAATTTCATCAATATGCACACGAGCACCGGTCGTGGCCGCCATCAGTTGGTGGAATAGCTCCCACTCCTCACTTTCCGCCAGCAACCACAGCAGTTTTTCATGCAATTTGCTGTAATCCGCGCTGGTTATGCACAGCCTGCTGGCAAGCACCCTGACCATTGGCTGGGTCAGTGCATGGTTATCCTCTGCCAATTGCGAGAGATCCCTGCCATTGTGGGTAACTACCGTGATATCAGCCCGACCGGCCAACAAGGCTTCAGCAGCCCCATGATTGCCATTGGCAATGGCCAACTGCAGCGGGGTCATTGACTCAACCCCGTGGGATTTGCTTTTTCCGGTTGGCCCGTTGACTGCGGCACTCCCTTTGATCAGGACTTTAATCAGCTCTTTGCCGGCGTTTATGGCCCCGTGGTGCAGGGCGGTATGCCCATCCACACTTTTGGCTTTGACGTTGGCATTGCGCTTCAGCAGCATTTTGGCAGCGTCCGGGTGATCAGTGATGGCGGCGAGGTGGAGGGGATTGAGCCCCTTGCGGGTGCTGGCGCTGGTATCGGCCTTGTTGTCACACAGCAGGTTTATCTCGTCAATGCAGTTGTTTGCCGCGGCGTAATGGAGGGGCGTCATCCCTTCGACATCCCTGGCATTGACTTTGGCCCTGTTTGCCAGCAGTACCTCGGTGGTTGCTGACTGACCATAGCTGGCCGCCAGGTGCAGGGCCGTGATACCGCTTTCGACAGGGGAATTAACCTTGACACCTCTGGCCAGGAGACTACGCACCACAATGGGCTGATCATCGACTACGGCCCTGTGGAGCCCGTCGGGTGGCAAAGTGACCGAGGTTGCCCCGGGCGACAAATACAAGGATTGGGCCAGCCTGTCCTGACAACCGGGACGACAGGGCGAAGGCGATTGCACTGGCTCAACACTGTCCCGATGATACCCCTGCGTGCCGGGAAATAAGGTTACCCTTCGGTTACCGCAAAAACAGCACTGATTATTGTCTGCACTGCCAGCGTTGCATTTGTTGCCCTGATCATCAGGAGACGTTGGCACTGCGGATTGAGTTGCAAGACGGGCAGAGGGAAAACAGCTGATCATATTGCGCCTGTTGGAAATGGAATTTCCCAGTTCTGACAGTCAGTCTCTACTAGAGTTCAATTGTTATTTTCCCTGCCTTTGGCAGATCACATAGGAATTGTCCCGGAATAACTTCATCATTTCATTCAGACTGGGAAAATGCCGCTG
>NZ_JAHHPO010000430.1 GCF_024606365.1 Endozoicomonas sp. ONNA2 | reverse complement strand
TATGAAAATTAATCCCGAAAATTTGTATCTACGCTGTATAAATTAATCGGATGACAAGGACCGTCGTCTTATGGAAACAGCTGAGCAGGTACTCATCATTGAAGACGCGGAGCAGCGTCGGCATGACTTAAGCACTATTTTGCAGTTCATGGGCTATCACACAGTGGCTATCGGTGCAGTCTACTGGGAAGATTCCGTTAGTACTTTTCCTCCGGAAACCTTCAGTGCACTATTTCTGGGTGATTTTTTACAGGCAGAAAGTTCCTTGCAGGGAATGCTTTCCCGAGTTCAGGGCTGGTGTGGCGGCGTCCCGGTTATCCGGATTGCCCAGTCACTGCCAGACAACCTGTCGTTAGCGCTTGCCAGGCAAATTATTGCACGGGTTGACTGGCCATGCAGCAAGCCGCAACTTTTATCCAGCTTGCATTACGGCCAGGTCTACCGTGAACAGTGGCGGCAGGCACACCAGACTGGCTATAACCAGCAGGTGCAGCTATTCCGTGGACTGGTTGGCAAGAGTGAGTGTATCCGGAAAGTTCGGGCAGCCATGGCCCAGGTGGCGGATCGGGACGTCAATGTTTTGATCACCGGTGAGTCCGGCACAGGTAAAGAAGTGGTGGCCCGCAATCTTCATGAACACTCCTACCGCAGAAGCGCACCCTTTGTGCCGGTTAATTGCGGTGCTATTCCCACAGATCTGTTAGAAAGCGAACTCTTTGGCCATGAAAAAGGTGCTTTCACGGGGGCTGTGACCAGTCGCAAGGGGAGGTTTGAGCTGGCTCAGGGCGGTACGTTATTTCTTGATGAAATAGGCGATATGCCCCTGCATATGCAGGTCAAGTTGCTCAGGGTTCTACAGGAGAGAACGTTTGAACGGGTTGGTGGAACAGAGCCCGTTGAGGTGGATGTTCGGATTATTGCGGCAACCCACAAGAATCTTGAAGGTATGATCGCTGAGGGACTTTTCAGAGAGGATCTTTATTACCGGTTGAATGTATTCCCTATTGAGATGCCTTCCCTTAAAGAACGGCCTGAAGATATTCCGCTGATGATTAATGAGCTGACCCATAATATGGAGAAGCAAGCCCGAGGGTCAATTCGACTCAGTTCAGCGGCAATATTATCGCTTTGCCGACATGACTGGCCGGGAAATGTTCGGGAAATGGCAAATCTTCTGGAGCGTCTGGCGATCATGTATCCCTATGGGGTTATTGGGGTTCAGGATCTGCCAGAAAGTTTCTGTCATCTCGATTTGATCAGCCAGGAAGATGATGGTGTTGCTGATTTATTTCCTGATAGTATTCAGCTAGCCGGTGCTGCCACTTCGGAAGATCTTGCAGTACTGCCTGTCGGAGGGTTGAACCTTAAGGAATATCTCACCCGACTGGAAAAAAGTTTGATTCAGCAAGCATTGAGTGACTGTAATGGTGTGGTTGCCAGGGCTGCAGATAAGCTGCAGATACGGCGAACAACCCTGGTGGAAAAAATGCGCAAGTATGGCCTTCACAGATATGAGGATTCTGTTAAAACCTGATATTCAGTGATGCAAAAAAAATGGCTACATATTCTTGTAGCCATTTTTTTTGGTAGCAGCATAGTAAGGAATTGTCCCGGAATAACTTCAGCATTTCATTCAGACTGGGAAAATGCCGCTG
>NZ_JAHHPO010000429.1 GCF_024606365.1 Endozoicomonas sp. ONNA2 | reverse complement strand
GTGAGGAGGTGTTATGACGTGGCAAGACCGGTTTTATCAACTGTTGAGTGGATCAAAATACGGGACCATTAACGAACTGTGCAAGGAAGCCGGTATTGCCAGCAGCACGTTTGGTAATGCGCTCAAAGGCAGCCATGTTCCGAAACCGGCCACCATGGAGAAGGTTGCCCAGGTGCTGGGCACCACCTGGCAGTATTTATTAAACGGTGACGAAAAACAGTCCGTGCCGGATACCCAGGTACCGGTGTTAAAGGCCGGCCAGGTGCAATCCTGGATTGATGGCAAGTTGTCGATCAATGACTGTGAAGAGCTGATTCATTCGCCGTTTCCAATCCGCAACCGGTTCTTTGCCTGGCGCGTGGATGTGAATGATATGGAGCCGTATTTTTTCATGAACAGCTATATCGTTTTTGACAATAAAGTGGATTACAAGGTCATACACTGTCACAACCGATTGTTTTTCCTGATCGGCTGGATTGACTACCGGGATTCGGGGCATTTCGGTACGCAAGATTTATCGGAATTGTCGAAATTTATGCAGGAAGGGAAAAAGAACTCAGATCCGTTACCGACCACTCCTTTTTCCAATGTGACGGTCTGCGAATTATCCAAAACCATGCAGGGTTTTCAATTAATGTCGGGTGACCGTCGTTTTTCCACGGCAATGGACCCCAAAAAGCACCAGATTCTGGCGCAAGCCCGTTATGGTATCACCGTCTATTAATTATTTTTTAAATAACCTGAGCTAATGATAATGATTTAGTTCGATTTAATTCTGAATTAAATCGCATTTAATTTGCAGGCGTAAAGCCTTGTGACACTAGGCGTGCAGCGATTTTGAATTAATTCGCACCCCCGGGTATGTTAAACACGTAATAGCGTATATATATAAAAGGCTGTTTAGAATATTTTACGTTTTTTGCGTTTTATATTTTGCGATTAATTAAAAGCGAAGCTAGTTTTTACCAGACTTCATTCCATGAGGTTTAGCTATGTTTCAATACGCCGATGCCGACTATCAACCCGGCACCCTCATCTATCACCACCCTGAACACTTCTACCGAAAAGCACCGGGCATCAGCGCCAGTGAGGTGAAGGTGTTTGCCAATGAATGCCCGGCCCATTATCACCACCGGTTTTTGGGTGAACCGGTGATTCGCGCCGAATCCACCGCCATGGTGCTGGGTTCCATGGTCCACTGCCTGGTGCTGGAGCCCGACGAATTTGACCGGCGTTACCTGGCCCAGCCGACACCCGGGGAACAGGACCTGGTGACCGTGCCCCACCTGAAAGCCTGGCTAAAACACCATAACCTGAACCAGGCAGGCAGCAAATCTGAATTGACTGAACGGATTTTGCAGCACGATCCCGACGCCCCGGTCTGGTCAGTTATGAAGGAAAAGCGCCAACAAGCCAAACAAAAAACCGTCAAACCCGACCTGATGGAGCAGGCCCGTTGCATGGCTGACAGTGTGCTGAATACCCCACAGGCGCGCTGGCTGCTGGGTGAAGGAGAGGCAGAAGTGTCCGTCTGGGGCCAGCATGAAGAGACCGGCCTGTTGCTCAAATGCCGACCGGACTGGCTGCGCAAGGAAATCTGCATTGATTTGAAAACCTGCGCCTGTTCCGGACCCCGGCAGTTTGGCCAGGATTTTCTGAAATTCGGCTATGAGCTCCAGCAGGCCCATTACATCAGCACCCTGACCAGTGCCGGTATTGAGATAGAAGTGTTTGCCTTTATCGCCGTGGAAAATGAAGCGCCGTATGTCACTCAGGTGTATTTGCTGGACAACCAGGGAATAGAAGCCGCTTTTCGGCGCTGGAACACGATCATGAACAGCCTGGCCGAATGCCAAACAAACGACAGCTGGCCGGGTTATGCCACCGGGGAAACCGAACTGACCCTGCCAAAGTGGTATTACCAGCAGTACGCCGCGGAGATTGAATGATGCCAAACACTCAACACTGCGCCATTGAAGACATGGCGGAACGGTGGATACACGAAGTGCTGGAACACAAGCCGTTCAGTGACCAGGACCGGGTTCACTGCCAGTTGTTTGCCCTGTTGTACATTGGGCGTTCTCTGGACGCCATTGATTCAAGGTTGATGCACATGGAAACCCTGTTGCGGGGCATATATGACAAAAAAAACAACAAATGCAACTGGAATTCATTAATGCGGGAGATCAACGACCGCTGGAGAAATCGTTATGGCAAGCAATGACCTGATGATTCAGCAGTTTGAGCATGATCTTGTCGGCCAGAGTCATGCACTGGAATCGGTCCTGCCACCGGGACTGGAACTCAGACGGTTTATGCGCACGGTTTCCAACCTGCTGCAGACGCACGCCCAGTCAGCAAGACTGCTGGCCGCAGATCGGCAGAGCCTGTTCAATGCCTGCCTGAAAGCGGCGGGTGATGGCTTATTGCTGGATGGCAGAGAAGCAGTGTTGACCGTTTTCCATGAAAGCAAAAGTAATACCGATAAAGTGACGTATATGCCCATGGTGCAAGGACTGGTGAAGCTGGCGCGCAATTCTAGCGAAATCAGCAACATTGTCTCCGAGGTGGTGTACGACAAGGATGAATTTATCTACCGGCCAGGTATTGACGAGCATCCATTGCATCAACCGGATTGGTTTGGTGAACGTGGCAAACCGATCGGCGCTTATGCCGTGGTGACCACCAAAGACAATGAAAAAATTGTAACAGTGCTGGCCAGGGACCGGATTCTGGCCATCGGCCAGGGTGGTCGTAATGCCGACCAGTACATGCCTGGCAAAGGTGCCCACTTTGTCGAGTGGTGGAAAAAAACCGTTATCAAGAATGCGCTTAAGTACAGCCCAAAATCCACTTACTTGGCTTCAGCCATGGCCGCTGACAATGAGCTGATTTCTCCGGATAAAATCCCACCCACAGAAAAAAACGTGACGCCCATCAAAACACTGAAAGGCATTTTGCACGGCGAGTCAGTGACCGCCCGGACGGAGAGTGAGCCACCAAGCGGACGGTCGACGGTCGACCAGTACATAGAAGACCAACAGGAAAACACACCAGTAGAGGTGATAAACGCAGCGCCTGTGGCTGATCAGGGTGAGGCCATGAAGCAGCGGGTGCGTCACTCCATGCAGGACAATCACCAGTCCATTGAACCATCAGCCACTGAACAGGATGAAAAGGACTGCCAGCTGTTTCTGGAGGTGATTGCCAACATTACCGACCTGAAAGAGCTGAAGGAGTTTGGCGAAGACATCGCCGGCAAGGTGCATCCGGATTTTCTGGACAAGGTGAAGGGTGCTTACAAACAACGCCGCAATGCGTTAATGAATGAGCAGTAAAAATAAAGCCGACTGTGCTGGTCGGCTGTAAGTCCACTAAAGGTATTTCTATGAACAGTGTAACCCATTCAGATCAGAGTACCAGACTGTTAATGACGCCAGAAATGGCTGAAAACATTCTGGAAGAGCGCAACGGTCGCAATCGGAAAATCAGCAAAGAGCTGGTAAGACGAATCAGCAGGGACATCAAAAATGACCGGTGGATCTTTAATGGCCAGCCCATCATTTTTGACGATGAGGGACATTTGATTGATGGACAACATCGCCTGACGGCTATTGCCAGGAGTGGTAAAGCCGTTGAAACCCTGGTTGTTTCCGGCATTGAGGACAAAAAAGCTTTTCACACCATTGACCATGGCAAACCCAGAACCTTTGGGTGCAATCTCAGTGCAGACAAGATCAGCAATTACAACGCAAATTGCCCGACAAGGAACAGGCCGCCATTGATTACGACGACAAACAGGCGGTCAAAAAGAAAGTCCGCCAGATCCGCAAGCCACCCAAGAGGGCCAACATGAACAAACCAGAAACCATCAAGCCAGAGATTGCCAGCGTGCTGGCATTAACCCGTGACTGGCCTGAAAACCAGTTGCTGGCATTGATCGACATGCTGCAACAGCAAGTGAAAGACAACAGTGAGGGTAAGTGATGATTACTGCACAGATTGACTACCAAAACCTGCAATTTATGGTCTTTGACGATGGTGCATTGCAGGATAACCCGCTGCCGGTTGAGGTGCAGCGGGCGGTGATTCAAAAAATTACTGTAGAAGTAGCAGAAAATTTTAGGCAGGAGCTACGTGGTCAGATGACAAATCGGCCGCCGGGTCTTGATGACATTCTGCTTCACTAACGGATAAATCACCCTTTTTCACCCAGTGCCCGGATTTACGGTCTATTGCCAAAATCCGGGTTTTGTCGTTTATGAAGGTCAGTTTCATAACAATCAGGTTGTCCGGTATGGCCAGTTTGAGCTTTTTGCCAGCCTTGCTTTCACCAAAACTGTGAAAGTAAATATCCATACGCTTAAAGGTCTTTTTTACTATCTGCCGGACCAGCAGCCGCGTATCTTCGTCCATATCATGCACCTGTTTTTTCACCTGTTCCCACTGGGCAATCAGGTCGGCGCTTTTGTAAACCTTTTGAAACCGCAGGTCGTCATTCAACCGGGCGATTCTGGCCTGCAAATCATCGAGCTTTGCCTGGTGCTGGCTGATGACATTGGTAATGGGCGACACGTCCTGACCGGCTATCAGCAGACGGGTGATTTGCTCATTGCCGTTATTGATGACGGTTTCGGCTTCACTGGCCTGACGCTGCAGTTCACCCATCTGTGCCTTGATCGCCAGGCTTTTGTCGGTGTCGTCGTTGAGGATCGCCGACAGTTCCATCTGGTCGGCGCAGTATTCGAGAAGGGCGCGTTCAATAAGAACCGCCATCACAGAAATGCTTCTGGAACTTCTTGCATAACATTTTGTTCCGGATTTTCTAGAAGAGCATCGGATACGACGAAGCCCGCTGGTTAGCTGATATTGTTTGTTTTTATACGTTCTTGGTTTATGGTTTTGAGCATTTAATGGACATCCACAGTGACCACAAAATCCTAAGTTTGCACCTGTAACTATTCCAGGAATTTGTTGTTGTGATTTGGTAGAAGCCCTGTTTTTGATTTCATTTTGCAGGGCCAAAAAGTCATCATTTGCAATCAGTGCCGGATAATAGTTTTTGATGACATACTTTTCATCATTTACCAAAAATGATCGCTCACCAATCAGAGCACGATTTTTCAGCATATTTGTTAAATATGACGTGTACCATCGTTCACCCCCAAATGGTGCGTATCTGGATTCGAGGTATTCTTGCATTTTATAGACGCCCCATCCTTTCTTGCTGAGAGAAATGATTTCGCAAACTATTGCCGATTTATCTTCAATTAAGTCAAACCCTGTTTTGTCTGGTTTTGGTGTGACCCAATAAGGATCTCGGCCATTTCTTATGATCTTCCCATGTCCGTGCTCAATCCAATGGTTAATTTGAGCGATAATTGACGACTTTACCCTTTCGCTTTTGTGTTCCGACTCTTTATTAGCCCTAACCATATCAATCAAGCTCTCGAAAAGTTGATATGGGTTCTGGTCAATAGACTCTTGGGAGTATGACTTTCCATCCTTGGCAATTATGACGGTAATGCCAGCATTAATGATGTTCAGAAAGTGTGGGAGTGCTTTGCGTGGATTTGCCCGACTAAGTCGGTCAAGATTCTCAACAATTAGGACAGAACCTGGCTCAACAATTCCGTCCTCAATAGCTCGGTAAAATACACCAAGTGCGCCTTTGTTAATGTGATTCTGATGATAAGCAGATAACCCTTCATCGCGCATAGTCAGCGACTGATCTAGAGTGATGTTGTTATTTTGAGCATATTGCATTGCATAATCAGTCTGCCGCTGTAAGCTATGACCTTTTGATTGTTCAGGCGTACTGAACCGCATATAGCTGTAAACTTTGCGAGGCATTCGACCTAATCTCCAGAGGAAAACAATTTGTATATACTAGCACTTTACAGGCATTCCAAAAAGAGTTATCATAGTATCTTTCTACAGACAGCAGACTCATGCTGCACGTTTTCAATGCGAACATCTATCGCCCTTTGCCGTTGCTCAAATTGGCATATTCTAGCAAAGGGGGACCAGACAAGAGAATACGGAAGAATAAATACGGTTGAAGTCGCCAAAATGTGTCGCAGTTTTGAATACCGTACAAGATGACTTTGTACCTTCCATAAAATAAATCTGAATAAATAATGATCTGGTTCTTGCTGCTGAGAATCTCTGCATTGGGTCAGTTCCGCAAAATGGCGACCAGTTTTTCATTAATCTGTGAGGTATCTGAATGGTGAAAGGCAAGGGGGGCAGATCAGTTCCGGGATGCCAGCCAGTACCCAATGGCTGGTAATGGCAGGGTGTAGTGCGCGGATTTAATCACTGTTTTTGGTTCCTGACAGATGGTGGTGGACTGTATTCATACGCATCTCACCAATGTTTTGTAGTAATGCCCGATAGCCTCACGATCTCCCCGAAAGATAATGTCACCTTCTTTTTGCGCCAGCTGATAGTCATACATGGGATCGTAATAATTGCTGAGCAGATCACCGATCAGAGGGCGGTAGTCTTCTATTATCCCGCCATTTTTATGTTGCGCAATGGCGTGTTCCAAAATACTGGTTAATTGCACAAAGCGTGCTCCACCGAGTCGGCGGCGGATACGGTAAAGGCTGGCCGAGAGCCCCTCGGCAAATTGCTCAAAACCCTGTTGCTCACCGTAAGCGGCAATAAATTCAGCAAGATTGTCGGTTACATACGCCTTAAGGCCAATGTTGACCCGCTCTTGCAGGGTCTCCTCGAGCAAAATTACCGGGGCTTGCCGCATTTTGTCCCGCACCGCCTGTGGCAGGCTGCAACGGCCAATCAGTTTACTCTCATCTTCCAGCAGCACGGGGGTTGTGGGGTGCTGGTGGCGCTGCTTCAGCAGTGCGATAGACAGGCGATTTTCGAAATCGATCTGGCTGGGCTGTCCACCGTGCCGACGGCCAAAGGTGGACCCCCTGTGGTTGGCAAGCCCTTCCAGATTAATGCTGTAAGGCAGTTGTTGTATAAGCCGGGTTTTGCCCGTACCGGTTTTGCCACTGAGGACAATGAAAGGAATCTCTTCAACGGAGCGCTCCAGCTCATCAATCAGAAAGCGTCTCAGCGCTTTATAGCCACCCTTGATCAGCGGGTAAGGATAGCCAGACTCCTTCAGCCACTGCTGGGTAATATGAGAGCGCTGCCCACCACGAAAGCAGAACAAGTACCCTTCAGGGTGTTTTCGGATAAAGGATTGCCAGTCTGCCAGACGTTGTGCACGAACATCGTCAGTAGCCAGCCTGTAGCCCAGCGCTACAGCCGCCTCAGGTCCTTCTTTTTGGTAGCAGGTACCAATCAGCTCGCGCTGTCGGTCATCCATTACAGGAACGCTGGTAGCGGTCGGGAAGCTGCCTTTGGCAAATTCCACCGGGGCACGAACATCCATCAACGGAATGTCCTGAAGAAAAATAGACAGGAAGTCTTCAGTATTGGCGTTTTTTTGATTTATGGATTTGGTCATTGAGGGCTACTGTGACTGATCAAACTGCATAGTTATGTACCTGGAGGAGTGATTTGGCAAGTCTGGTCACATAAACACCAGGAAGAAATTTTGCCGCGACCTGTAACTATGACCTGTAACTATGACCTGTAACTATAAAAATAGTTGGCCCTAAGGAATTGTCCCGGAATAACTTCATCATTTTATTCAGTCCGGGAAAATGCCGCCG
>NZ_JAHHPO010000428.1 GCF_024606365.1 Endozoicomonas sp. ONNA2 | reverse complement strand
GTCTTTAATAATGTAAAGAAAGGTTGGTGATCTCCAAAGGCTTAGTGAAAGGTTGTTGAGGGAAAAAAATGTCGAAAGTGAATTACCCTGCTCTCAAATTACCTGGCAATATAATTTGGCTGATAGGGTTACTCAATATTTTATGCATCGTACCTGTCATCAGCATGGCCAACGAATGTTTTCCTGCGTTTGACAAGGCAAAATCTCAGTACATCGTCGGTTACAGTAGCCTGCTTTACGAACAGGCAAGGAAATCAACAAATATCGGGTTTAAGCCTGAAGTTCCGGTTTGGGTTGATGGATTCAGAAGGGGGTGGCAGACCAGAACCCGCCAGGATAACACGATAAAAGTGACCGAGCTGGGGGTTGTACCGCTGGTTGGCGGGCGATTTAATGGCGTGTTGATTGCCATGCCAACGAATAAGATCAAGTCGATAGATCGTCAGCAGCAACTGACCTGCCGCGTACTGGTAAATCCGGAGCAATTAACGTCCATGAATCATGTGAAAATCCCGGAAAATAGCCAGTTCTGGCTCTATCAGACGCAGAATAAATACTCCAGCAAACCCGCAGGAAGCTATCCTATCCTGATGTCCGATGTGGATGAGTTTCTCACTGGGTGTATTGAACAGGCCGATCGGTTTGGGCTTAAATCCTTTGCCAAAGAGTGCGTGGCTACGACCTGGTACTGGTCATCACATTGGGTGAATGACCGGTTACACCCATTGAAAGCAAAACCGGCTCAAATCCAGCGGCAAAAAGTGGATAAGCTTCTGGAAAACCTTGAAGGTGATCTGTATGAACAGGTCCGCTCCCAATAAGGAAATATTATTTAATAACTTCGATATTTCAGTGCCGCCCGCATACCGCCACCCGCTGTCCGAAAAAGACATTCGCTTCTGCTATTGCCGGTAGCGACTCAGGGAAATGCGGAACTAATTCCGGGGCAATCCTTGCAGCCTTCTGGCGGGCAGTTAGCACTCTCTATATAATGGCCCACCGTAAGTAGTTAACCAAATGAAATCATATTTTCTGACTAAGTGGCCAGTCACTCT
>NZ_JAHHPO010000427.1 GCF_024606365.1 Endozoicomonas sp. ONNA2 | reverse complement strand
ATCCTCAATTTTCTGCCATCCTCGCTACGGGCGCTATTCTCGGACAGCCTCCTAGCGCCCACCAACAAATCCCATCTGCCGCCAGGCTTCATAAATCATCACCGCCGCTGTGTTGGACAGGTTCAGGCTGCGGCTGTTTGGCAGCATTGGTAATCTCAGCACCTGATCGCCGGGCAGGGACGTCAGTATCTCCGCTGGCAGGCCACGGGTTTCAGGACCAAACAGCAGAGTATCACCTTCACGAAACGCGCAGCAGCTGTAATTACGTTTACCCTTGGTACTCAGTGCCAGCACCCGGTCGGGTTTGACGGTTGCCAGAAAACCCCCATAGTCCCGGTGAATCTTCAGCTCGGCAAACTCATGGTAATCCAGACCTGCCCGCTTTAATCGCTGATCATCCAGCTCAAAGCCCAGGGGCTCAATCAGATGCAGACGAAAGCCGGTATTGGCACAGAGGCGGATGATATTACCGGTGTTGGGGGGGATTTCCGGCTGGTAGAGAGCAATATCGAGCATGGGTGATTCCAAAAGATAACAGAGTGTCAATCTTGGAGTGTCAATCTTAGAATGTCAGGGATTGGGTGGCATTAGTTGGATTAGGGTCGCTTCCCGATTCCGCTGCCCGCTTTCCGTAAAGGCTCAACTGCAGCGGATGTTTCGGATAGCCTCCTAACCTGCCTGGGTGAACCCGAAGATCATTACCAGCGTCAAAAACAAAGTGAGAATGTTGCAGCCGCTGCCATAGCGGATCAGTTTTTTGTCACTGCGGTTGTGGTTGTAAGCAGACAGGTCCATGGTCAAAAGCCTCAAATCGTGAAGTCATACAAAGAGGTGTTCTTTAAGAATAGTGTATGCATTCGATACTCAAGCCCGATGGTGTCAGTGGGTAGTTATGGGGAGTCAACGGTTTTTTCGGGCCGTGGGCGCGGGGATGAGCAAAGGCTGTCACTTTCGTGGTTCATATAAAAAATTTTATGTAACTGGTATTCGCAAAGGCCGAAAACACGGTAATTTATTTGGGTTTGAGTCACAAAACACTTGAGTATTAGTCCGCAATATTTAAGAATCAGGGTTCACTATAACTGACTGAATGCTTACATCGTTGTTGAAATCCTTACATTAAAAGACTTTGGTTAGATAATAAAATTATCAGGATTGATGTGGGAAGGCTTTGAATGGATTCATGGAAATTGTGAATTGTTAACAGTGAATGGTTAATCATAACAACGGGTTTGCCCCTGATAACTATTAACTCTTCACCATTAACACTTCCCTTTCTGTTATCCACCAACCGGACAATGCCATATAACAACATAATCACAGGCAAACAGCAGCTAATCACTGCAAGGGAGAAAATAATGAAAACATTAAAGACATTGGCACTGGCGACGGCGGTTTCTACGGGGTTGTTGGGGGCTGTTGGAGCGATGGCGGCTACACAGGGGGCAGTCGGAGGTTCATCAACCGGGGACTTCGATGTCTCTTTTATAAAGCCTGGTGAGGTGGCTATTTGGGGGATGCGGGATATTCCATTTACTGCTGATGGCACAAAGACACTCCAGGCATGCGTATACAGCAGCACAACGGATGTTCAGTTTCAACTGAACACGGATACAGAAGACTTTGGGCTGCACCTGGACCCTGATAATCCTGACGCGAACCCTGCAATTACTTTCACTGTTGACGTTAAGGATAAGAACAGTGCAAGCGAACTTTGGGGAGATGGAGGTCTGGCTCACGGAAATACGTCTATCAAAACATTTGGGGTTATTGGCGCTGCAAAGCCAGCAAACCCGGCAAGTGACATTTGTACTGGAACAGATCAAACAATTGATATTGATGTAACTGTTGCTGGTACAAGTGGTGCGGCAGATGGTGAATATACTAACACTGTAGAATTAGTCGTAAGCGCAATTTAATCTGAACTCGTTTCCTCTGTCGCTCGTGGGAATACATACCGAATTCGCCTGATGCTACCTACCGAGGTATGCATTCCCACGCAGAGCGTGGAAACGGGAACCAAATTTGTATCTTTCTGCCTTTACGGTTCAAGCCAAAACCTCCACTCAAAGTGGAAATCAATAAACTCTAAGATCTCTGTGCCACACCAGGGATGGTAAAAGCACTGAAAATAATTGACTGCATGGATGCAGGATAAAGCATGGAGCCGTTGCTGAGGAGCAATGTTCAGCAACTTTGCCGTGAAAAATATTTTGCTCAACCATTTTTCATCCCTGAGGGTGGCGCAA
>NZ_JAHHPO010000426.1 GCF_024606365.1 Endozoicomonas sp. ONNA2 | reverse complement strand
CTTTTTACGCTCAATGAAAAGCGCAAAATGATCGCCAAGATCGAAAAGCGCCATGATGCCCGCATCATCGTCATTCCCAATGCCAATCTGGAAACCCCCCATTACGATGTCCAGCGCCTGCGTGACGGCAATCTTCATGATCGTGAGAGCAGCTACTGCTACCTGAGAGCGCCAAAGAGTCGGTAAACGCACCTGCTATTCATGAAGCTGCCGCGGAAAGCATCCCACAGGAACAGCGTACTGACCAGAAAGAAGCATTTGTCAGCATTGACAAACCCGGGCCTGAAAGCATCAGACCTGCCTCAGAAGCTCCCGCTGCTCCGACAACGCCAACGGACAAAACCGGCACAGCTTCTGTCGAAGAACAAGCCGCTGCCAACACGACTGAAGAACCTGAAGAAGTGAGACCCCGTCGTTCCAGAAGAGTGAAGAATGACCCTCGCCGCCTCAGGGAAGCGCAGCAGTCTGCTCCTCAGGCCAATGAACCTGAAATTTCTGCAGACAGTGACTCACCGGTCAATCAGGTGCCTTCTGCTGAAAAAGAGCTTGCCGGTGAACTGCAGGCTTTAACGGCCAGTGATTCAAAAGTGCAACCGGAAAAAGCTGAAAAAGCCTCTGTAGAGACCACCACTGAAAAGACCCATGTTGGCCTGGTCCGTGATGCTGAAGAAGTCACAGCCGTTGAGGACAAGTCACCCCCTCACCCGCAGATGACTGAAATGGCGAAAGCCGTTGCTGCTTACCATAATCTCGACAAGCCCGCCTTTGCAGCGATGCCATCCGCTTTCGAGAAACCAGCCGCATCGGAAACCAGGACAGAAGCTGCCGAGTCCGGGGCAAGCATAACTGCCAATGAAGCTGAACAGATGCTGAAGCAGGCATTGAATCAGTCTGATGAAGACGCTTCTCAGGAAAACAAGCAGGAAAACAAACAGGAAACTCCACAACCCTTAGCTTCCAGGAGCGAGCCTGCACAAGCCGCCGGGCAGGATCAGACAGCAGCGGTCAAAGTCAGCGAAGCAGAAGTGGCTGCTGCCGATGCAGCCGCGCAAAGACCGCCTCGTCGTCGCAGCCGCGCCCATAATGACCCCAGGGCAAAACGCCAGACTCAGCAGATCGAATTGCCTGCTGAGCCAGAAGGTGAAGCTCTGAAAGAACCACAGCGCACTGAAGAAAGCAACCTGTAATACGGGCTGATACAGATCTGAACGGGGTGGTTTCCACCCCGTTTTTTTTGCTTTAAAAAAACCAGGAGCCTGTTGGAACTTTTATCGATTTAATTAATCAAATATGAGG
>NZ_JAHHPO010000425.1 GCF_024606365.1 Endozoicomonas sp. ONNA2 | reverse complement strand
ATAGTACCAGCCCAAGTAGCCAGAAATATACGATTCCATATGGCCAGCTACTTACCAGACAGTTTGGTGGGCGTTCACTGGTCAAAACCTCTTGCCCGACCTCCGACGTTTTCCACCTGGAGTGCATTACCGAAAGGCTTGAACATCAGTCGTCCAATAGTCTTGAGCAACGGGAATGTTTATGCAATCACCCGGCACTGCCATTGATTCGTCTGGACGGCATGCAACTGCCGGAAGACGTATCAGCTTATTGTGAAACCAGAATGTTCCAGGTCTGCCGTACCGGGGATCTGCAAGCGCTGACAGAGCTGTTGGGCGAAGACGAGACCCTGGCAAACCGGACTTACCATTCGGTGCTCACCGGTCATCCTGAATACCCGTTATCAGTCACCATCAAGCACGACCATACTGATTGCGCCCGGATGCTGATCGACCGAGGTGCCGATGTCGCCGCCGACCACCAGGGTGAGACACCCCTGCATTTAGCCGCCAAACAGGGCAACACAGAAATCGTCAAGACGTTACTGGCCGCTGAAGGCATCAATGTTAATGAGAAGGATGACGATAGCCAGACGGCGCTCCACTATGCTGCCTGTATGGGCCATGCAGAAATCATCGAGGCGTTACTGGCCGATAATGGTATCGCGATCAATGGGGAGGATAACTATGGCAGGACACAAGAAAGCTCACACAGCATGCCAGAAACTGCTGGTTGAAAATGGGGCCGTGCTCGATAGCCCTGCTTTTTCCAGTGACGAAATAGCAGAAACCGGGGCCGGGTCGTGACGCTTGATTGCATTTCCATATGCAGATATCGAAGAAGTCATTTTGGACAGCCTCCTATCTAAATGTCAGTCTGAATGACTACTGAACAAAAAGATAATTCAGCAGGTCGGTTTTGATATGGACAGTGCTAACGGTGTGAAATGTGCAATATGCTATGACTCGGTATGTTCAGACCGGACAACATATAACATCATCAATCTGACCTGTGGGCATGCTTTTGGTAAATCATGCATGCGCCAATGGATAGAAAGCTCTAACCAAAAAAAATGCCTTTTCTGTAACAATCCATTAACTGATAATGAGATAAAAGAGATAAAAAATATCCCATTGCAAGAACGTTTGGCCATTATTTCGGAAAAAGCGATTAAACTTTTTGGCCAAACTACCTTGCTGCTGGCTCCCTCGATTGGTGGCACGATTTGGCTTGCGCTTCATGCTGCCTTGGTTGGCGGGACTGATGCCGGGATTGTCTTTTCTGCCGCAGTTGCTTGCGGCACTTGCATTACTACCGGAGCTGCTGTCGGGGCTGTCGGGGCTGCTGCCGGGGTTGACAAGGCTGCTACCGTGATATTCGGAACTGTTACCGGAGCTGCCGGGGCCGCTGCCGTGATTTTCGGGACCATTACCGGAGCTGCCGGGGCCGTCGCGGCTACTGACGGGGCTTTCGCTTTTACTGTCGGGGTCATCGGGATTACTGCCGGAGTCATCGGGGTTAATGCCGGAGTCATCGGGGTTACTGCCGGGGCTGTCACTGCTGTCGGGGCTATCGGGGCTGTCACTATCGGGGCTATCGGGGCTGCTGCCGGGCTAGCTGCCGCGGCTCTCGGGGCTTTCGGGGCTCATTGCGCCTATGAAGAACAGGCAATGAACCCGGTAGTCGTCTGAAAAAAACCTCCTATCCTGCTAAACGTCGGCCATACCAACGCAGTGCTTGGAGCTGAATTTCTGTAGATCGTCAAGTCTTGATTGCCATTCAAACGGAAGACGGAACTTTTCTTTATTGAATGGGTCTGATAAGTAGTTAATAATTTTTTTACAGAGTAAGCTATGAACCTGAATATTATTCCTCCCAAAGTACCAAACACTGATGCTCCCCCCACTTACCAACAAGCAATTGTTAAAAGTCATCTTTCCGTTGAAGAGCTGGCAGAAAACTTTATTCTCAAGGCCGAAAAAATCTGTCAATCCAACCAGCTGGACATTACGACATGCCGGAAATCCCTGTTTGCCAGAGTGATCAAGCAATTAAACACGTGCATCCCCGAACCTTTTATACTCCCAATCAAACTGAGCGTACTGACAAACCCAAGGGATCATAGCCCTTGGGATTGGGATAAGTGGCAACGCAATGCCAACAAGAGAGGATATGACGCCATTCAAGAAATAGGAGATAATATCGGTCCGGATGCTACACAAGAACTTTTGTCATATTTTTTACCAAAAGAAATTGGCTCAGAGTATTCCAGGCGTAGAAATGTAGACTGGCTTTTAAATGAAGATAACCCTTACATGGCTGTGTCTGAATTAATGAAAACCCGGTGCAGGCCTGCGACATTATTTATCGTGGCAGCCATCAAGAAGGGTCTGGTGGAGGAAGCACTTATTAATAAAATATACGCACAACATGTTCAGGAACCAGCAAGTTCACGCACACATGAAGCATCGAATAGCCAACCGCCGGATTACAGTACATCATGCAATGAGCTTGAGATCAACGCAGCCAATCATCTGGCTGAAGTGTTCACCACAATGGCTAATGATAATGGGAGTAATACCCGTGCCGACAGAATTAAACTCATGCGTCAGTTTACTTCTATTCTAAATAAAAATTACCAATGTGAGATCAGTGTCCTGGGTATTAATCCTGAGCAATTCGGAAATAATCCGACCGAGGTATCGGCGTCAGCCTGGTCAAAATGGCAAATGGCAGTCTATGAAGAAAACGGCAAAATGTACGAGCCCCGGGATGAAAAAATTATTGTCGAGCTAGAAAACATATTAAAAAGAAACCTTACCCAAAACATGCTGTACATTGCTTTCAAGTCAAGCCCGAATATCCTTGATTTGAAATTTGAATTTGGAGATCAAGATCTTTACAGCAAAGATTTACTTGAGAATTCGTTCTTAGCTTGTGAACAACGCTGTATTCCCGTCACTAAAATCATTACTGGTTTGATTGAGGCTGGTTGTTTAACCCAAGAAACCATTGATGCGATTTATTCACTGGGTATTGAGTAAGGAATTGTCCCGTAATAACTCCATCATTTTATTCAGTCCGGGAAAATGCCGCCGCCCGCTGCCCGCAAAAGCACAA
>NZ_JAHHPO010000424.1 GCF_024606365.1 Endozoicomonas sp. ONNA2 | reverse complement strand
ATTGGCAGAGGCGATTAATGGGGCATCGGTTGTTGATCGGGTGGCGGCATTTGGCGAGATCGAGCAAAATGTCATTGAGTCATCTCACCCGGTTTTCCGATTTCACAGTGGTGCCCCTGATTTTTCGTCAGACCATAGCTGACTGCTCGTTATTAGGCTCCTCAGCAGATGGACGGTGCGTAGGCTGATTTGTGGTATTGGGGAAACAGAAAAATCTTGAACCCACGTTATAAAAAATATTTGAAGCAATTATGATTGCTCCTGATATCACTGACTTGCAGAAAAGTGTTGAAACTTCCTGATCTTTCAAAAGTAGTTGTTTGTATTCCTCTCTTGCATTATATGCAGCTACAGTCGTTACATTACCAAAGCAATAATCGTTTACAAAATCTTTGGCAGGTTGGTTAAAATGAGATTGTATTTTATCGATGGCTAGGACAGTCGCTAATCCAAAATTAAGCATCATAATTCCATGAACACCATATTTCACGGCCTTCTCAGTATTTGAGAGTGAAGGACGGGTTTCCTGTGAATTGATGTGTTGTGATGTACCACGGCAGGAGGCGGAACAAGAAATCATAATAGCTTCCTCATAATTAATATTTAGCCCAACAATAAGTAACCTGAATTCAGGTAATTGTCCGGAAATAATTTCGACATTTGTTTTCCTTCTTGCCTATGAAGAGGACTCCATCAGCAAAAAATGTCGGTGTTATTTCGGGACAATTACTAAGACAATATCGGGAAATGATTAGTTCAATTTTTTTGGAAAAATTATGACTTTTATTTTTTCATGTACCTTTGGAATGGTTGGCTCTGTCAGGTTTTCATAGCGACTCACCGTCGTTTGGGCCTTCGTTTGGAGTAGTGACATGACTATTCTCTGATCATGGATGTTTAATTGGAAAGGCATCCAGCGTTATGCCGTTGTTGTCCAGCTCAATCTCCCAGCCTTTATTAGTCCAGTCACCCAATACATAGCGTTTGCCAACTCCATATTTCAAGGCAACTTCATGGATGTCCGGGCGGTGTGTATGGCCGTGGATCAAGGTATCTACCTGGTACCTTTCCATCGCATCAACAACTTCGGAGCGCGTAACATCCATAATGTCTGGCGCTTTTCCGATTTTGGCCGCTTTGCTGTTTTGCCGGATTTTACGGCCCAGGTTTTTGCGGTAAGACAAAGGGGTCATGCGCAGCAGGGCCATAACCAGGGGGTTGCGGATAATTTTTCGGTAGCGTTGATACTGTTTGTCATCCGTGCACAGTGAGTCACCGTGCATCAGCAGGATTTTCTGGTTATTAATCGTGATCAGTGTCGGGTCCTTCAGCCACTGTGCGCCGGTTGCTTGCAGGAAGCTTTTCCCGATGGCGAAATCCCGATTGCCGGGCATCAGGTACAGGGTCTTGCCGCTGTTGGTATAATTTCTGAGTCGCTTGGCAATATCGTGCTGAAAGTCGTCCATGGCATCATCACCCACCCAGTATTCAAAAAAGTCACCCAGAATATAAAGGGCATCAGCCTCCGGGGCTCGATCGGCCAGATAATGGCAGAATGCCCGGGCAATGGCCGGGCATTGTGGAGTCAGGTGCAGGTCTGAAATAAACAGCGCCTTCATCAGGTGGTTTCCAAAGTCCCGACAGCCTCTGCCAATTCAAGGGTTTCAGCGGACTCAATAATGACGTCATCGACGGGAACGTCCTGGTAGTCAGCGCGGAATGTGGTCTTGACGCCTTTGATCTTGTTGACGATATCCATACCTTCAACGACTTTGCCGAATACACAGTAACCCCAGCCAACACTGGTTTTGGCGCTGTGGTTAAGGAAGTGATTGTCGTTGACATTGATAAAAAACTGGGCAGATGCCGAGTGCGGGTCCGTGGTTCTGGCCATGGCAATAGAACCCGTTTCGTTCTTCAGGCCATTGTCTGCCTCATTGTCGATAGGCGTTCTGGTTGGCTTTTGGACCATCCCCGGCGAGAAGCCACCGCCCTGAATCATAAAGCCATCAATAACACGGTGGAAAATAGTGCCATCAAAATGGCCACTTTTAACATACTCCAGGAAGTTGGCAACGGTCTTTGGTGCTTTTTCAGCATCCAGGTCCAGTTTGATATCACCGAAATTGGTGTGTAATACAACTATCATAAGGGGCACCACTTTTTTGCTAAATAACGTCTTTTGCTAAATAACGTCCACAGACTCTGAGAAGGGAGTGAAAAATCACGCATTGTAGGTGTTTCCCGTAACCGTGTAAAACCCATTGATAAAACCGGTATCGGTATATGGGTATGCTACAAGTCGTGTCTCTGAATATTGTGCCAGTAGGCTAATGAGTTATTTTCCAGTGTTGGCAGATATGGTAGTCTCAGCCGATTATTTCGCACAAACAGCATTCGCCAGTAACCCTTATCAGATGCATCAGTGACAATGACTGCTACCGAAAAAACCAGAAATTTTCTGGAACAGATTATTGAAAAAGATTTGGCTGAGGGCCGTGTCAGTGGTATTCATACCCGTTTTCCACCAGAGCCGAACGGATTTCTCCATCTTGGCCATGCCACTTCTATCTGTTTGAACTTTGGTCTGGCTGAAAAGTACCAGGGTGAGTGCAATCTCCGTTTTGACGATACCAATCCGGAAAAAGAAGAGCAGGTCTATGTGGATGCCATTCAGGAAGATATCCGCTGGCTGGGCTTCCAGTGGTCCGGCGAGGTTCGTTTTGCATCCAGTTATTTTGACCGGTTTTATGATTGGGCCCTGCACCTGATTCGTGCAGGCAAGGCCTATGTTGATCATCAGGACGCTGAATCCATGCGCATTAACCGGGGGGATTTTAATAAGCCCGGTATTGAGAGTCCTGACAGAAACAAGTCCGTCAACCAGAACCTGGCGGAATTTGAAAAAATGCGGGCCGGTGAATATGAGGAAGGCAAGGCTTCCCTGCGGGCTAAAATCGATATGCAGAGTCCCAACATGAATATGCGGGACCCGGTTCTCTATCGAATTCGCAAGTTGCCTCACCATCAGACTGGAGATAAGTGGTGTATTTACCCCAGCTACGACTTTGCCCATGGTCAGGAAGATGCCATTGAGCATATTACCCATTCTATCTGCACCCTGGAGTTCCAGGATCATCGTCCTCTCTATGAATGGTTTCTGGACAATCTGCCCGTTCCGGCCAGACCCCGCCAGTATGAGTTCGCTCGTACCAACCTGAATTACACGGTGACTTCCAAGCGCAAGTTGAAGAAGCTGGTGGATGAAGGTGTGGTGAACGGGTGGGATGATCCCCGTATGCCAACCATCTCCGGTATGCGTCGTCGTGGTTACACCCCGAATTCTATTCGTCGCTTTTCCGAGATGGTGGGTGTCAGTCGATCCGACGGTACCGCTGATGTGTCCATGCTGGAGCATGCCATTCGTGATGACCTGAACACCAATGCCGCCCGTGCCATGGCGGTACTCGCTCCCCTGAAACTGGTGATTCAGAACCTGCCGGCAGGGGAGGTGCAGGAGATGATGGCAGCGGTGCATCCCAACCGTCCGGAACTGGGACAGAGAACCCTGCCGTTTACCCGGGAAATCTATATCGATCAGGAAGACTTCAGCGAAGATACCACGCTATCGCGCAAGAAATTCAAGCGGCTGGTGATTGGGGATTATGTTCGTCTCAGAAGTGCCTGTGTCATTAAGGCGGAAGCCGTTATCCGTGATGGGAATGGCCATGTTGTTGCAGTTCATGCCTCTTATGTACCGGGGACTGTGGGGGAAGATCCACCGGAAGGTATTCGCCCGCGGGGGGTTATTCACTGGGTTTCAGCGTCCCACAGTAAACAGGCTGAATTGAGAATGTACGATCGTCTGTTCAGCCACCCGGCACCGGATCGTGATGCAGAGGACTTTCTGAGTCATATTAATCCCGACTCCCTGAAGGTGATACCGGCATGGGTTGAGCCATCGCTGGTGAATGCGGCGCCGGAACAATCTTTCCAGTTTGAACGGGTGGGTTACTTTGTTGCTGACCGCCATGACCACTGCGCCGAACACCCGGTGTTTAATCTGACTATTGGCTTGAAAGATACCTGGGCGAATAAAGCCTGAATACAGGATACCGATAAAGTGCTGCAGATTTATAACAGCCTGACCCGTAAGAAAGCGCCGTTTACCCCCCTGGTTGGCAATCACGTGCGCATGTATGTCTGTGGCATGACGGTCTACGACTACTGTCATATTGGTCATGCCCGTACGGTAACCGCTTTCGATGTGGTGGCTCGTTACCTGCGTGCCCGTGGTTACGATTTGACCTATGTTCGCAATATCACAGATGTGGATGACAAGATTATTCGCCGGGCGGCAGAAAATGGTGAGGATTTTATGGCCCTGACCGTTCGTATGATTGCGGCCATGCAGAAAGATTTCCAGCGGCTGGGTAATCTGCCACCAGACCATGAGCCCAGGGCAACCGAGTTTGTGCCAGCCATGGTTGAAATGATCAGACAGTTAATCGAAAAGGGGTTTGCCTACGCACCGGGTAATGGGGATGTCTATTACCGGGTACATAAGTTTGCGGAGTACGGCAAGCTGTCCGGCAAGGTTCTTGAAGAGCTCGAAGCCGGTGCCCGAATTGAGGTGGAAGAGCAAAAAGAAGACCCGCTGGATTTTGTTTTGTGGAAAGCTGCCAAACCCGGTGAGCCGAGCTGGTCATCGCCCTGGGGTGAGGGCCGTCCGGGCTGGCATATTGAGTGCTCTGTTATGGGTAAATGCTGCCTGGGCGATACCTTCGATATTCATGGCGGCGGTTCTGATCTGAAATTCCCCCATCATGAAAATGAGATTGCCCAGAGTGAAGCGTGTAACGGTGCCAGGTTTGTCAATACCTGGATGCATTCCGGTGCTATCCGTATTGATAATGTGAAGATGTCCAAAAGCCTTGGCAACTTCTTCACCATCCGTGAAGTGCTGGATAAGTACGATGAAGAAGTGGTTCGCTACTTTATGATATCCAGCCACTACCGCAGCCCGATCAACTATTCCGAAGACAGCCTGAAAGAAGCGGGTGTGCGCCTTGAGCGTCTGTACACCGCGTTGCAAGGACTTGATCTGGCGGGGGTGTGTGCAACAGATAATAATGCGTTTGAGCAGCGGTTCTTCACAGTTATGGACGATGACTTCAATACCCCGGAAGCGCTTGCCGTATTGTTTGAGCTGGTGCGTCACCTCAACACGGTACGCAGTCAGGACGAATCTGCGGCCTTGCCACTGGCTGCGCTGCTGGTCAAGTTGGGTGGTATTCTGGGTATTCTACAGGGGGACCCGGAAGCATTTCTGAAATCCGGTACGGATGTGGATGAAGCCATGATTGAAAACATGATTCAGCAACGCAACGATGCCAAAAAACGCCGTGATTTTGCCGAAGCAGATCGTATTCGTGATGAGCTTGCAGCCCTGAGAGTTATCCTTCAGGACAGCAGAGAGGGTACAACCTGGCGGATTGAGCGATAAGGAGTTAACCAAATGAAATTATATTTCCGATTTTACCCTCAGTCATCGTTCGTAAAAAAAGAAACCTCGCTTGAATACAGTTGGATGTTACGGATCGAATAGTCCCTCATAAAGGTTGAATCTCCCAAACCATAAACGTAGGCTTTTAATGTTACATCATCCAGCGGCAATATTTTTGCCCGCAATCTGGGATACCTTTTGAATGGTTCCTCTATCGGGAGTTTGAACTTTTGATCTGTTAGTTTGAAGACAAAGCGGGTGTAAATGCCACTTTCTTCATCAAAATGTCGGGCAATTCCACCTTTGTGGTTTTCAAAAAAATACACGACGTCAGCGTCCACTTGCTGCCCAAAAAGTGATTGGATATGAGACAGTATTCGCAGGGATTGAGCTGTTATTCTTCTATTGTTATCAATAAATGCGTTAGCTGCTAAACAGATGGGAATGTATTTTGCGTGCTTCGCGCCCTGGAGGCGTTCGTCATAAAAAGCCCCTTCAGATTGATTCTGAATATACTCATCTATTTGGTACGGATTAAATGTTAATTTGCCATCTACCTTCATACTCTTGATTTTTTCAACGGAGAACACGCAGAATTCTTCAGGGAGCCTGATGCGTAATTTGATCTTCAGTTTGCCGTGATGAGTACTACCGAGGCAATTGCATTTTTGGGGTGTAACATAAAAAATCTCGCCGCTTATCTGTTTATTTCGAAAATGATTCAAATACTTCATTACTTCAGCGTGCTCCTTGCTATGGAAAGACATCCAGTTCAAGGGCTGTTGGTTTACATAACCCTGAGGTGGGTACACAGTGGTGGCTTCAGGATTACTATGGTCCGCTTTCATCTGGTTTGCAGAATAGTTAGCCGCAGTCTCATTTTTTTCACATAACGAAAGTGAACTGAAACCGGCTATTTCCTCAGTATTTTCGGCATTAAATGAACCATCGTACATCTGATCCGACCGCTCTGGAGGTGGGGAGGGCTCCCAATCAATCTGATTTTGCGGTGAAGAAAAATGAAAAAATGGTACCGGCAAGGGATAAAAGCGAACCATATGGACATTATTTACAGGGTTGAGGGGGGGCAAATATGCATTGGTTATGGGCATTTGTGGTATTTGAGTAGCGGTTTGCAGACTGGTGTGATCGCTGTCAGGGAGTGTCACATGAGATACCTCGTTGCAAATTGTGGCAGCTGTTTCAGCACCTCCAATTGTTTCATGCAAAGAGGCGGGTAATGTGTGTATGGAATGTTCGGTATCATGTTGAGCAAACGAAGCACTAAAACCTTCAGGGCAGCTGCTCGCATACCCGGTTTCGTGCTCACAGGTTTCGCTGCAGGGGACTCCAGGGTTGCTTGTTGCCGCGGAGTAGGGGGTATGTGGGATATAGGCGGGTTCCGGTGATAAATTGTATTGCATTTGTGGTTGTACGACTAAAACAGGACTATTAAATCTCGTGTATCCCGGCGGGGTGGAATAAGATGTGAACGTCGGCTCTTGTTGATTCGGGAAGTTTGTGGGCTGATGAAGTAGCGGTACCGCATGATTTGTGTGTGTTATATTCCATCTCTGCCAGTAGGGAATTGGTACATAGGGAGGCTGTTGTTGAGGATGAGTCAACTGAAGTTGCTCTGGTACACTGTGCTGATCATATTCTGGGGTTCTAAGAGGAAAGTTATTCATTGTAAACACTTTTTGCCTGATTAATTTTGTTAAATATCTAAATAACAGGTTCAATGATTAAGCCAAAAATAATCGCCAGTGATATTGATCTCTGGGATTAGATAATATCATCTGGATTAATCATCTGTTAAAAGCTCAGCGGAGTGTGAGAATATCTGAATGGTTCCATTTCTGTTTCTGTGTGCGTCTTGATTCAGAAAACTGTCTACACCCAGCGATGCAACATAAATGGATAACTTGGCGTCACTCATGCAATGGCCTATGGTGGCTCTCACGTGGCTAAACTGTTTCTTGAGAGCGAGGGCTGACATTCCCTTATAAGCTGGAGGCATCTTGAACATAAAATAGGTAAAATAACCTGATGTCTTATCGTGATGGCAAGCTATTCCTCCAACTTTCCTGGAGTCAAAGAATGTTATCCTGGCATTGACTCTTTGGTTATTCAGATAATTCAGATGATCTTTGATTTTTGCTATTTCCTGGTCTGTTTCCAATGGTTCAGTGGTGTCGGGAGATAATGTAATAGATGACAGGTCTTCATTATTACATTTCAGAAAGATAGGAATATATTCGATGGCCACTTTTTGATATTTTTGATTAGTAAAGCATCCGACAGGTTGACTGTCTAAGTAGCGATGCAGAGCGTGTTTCGATGTATAGCATAGTTTCCCCTGTACTGGTAACGAGATCGGATTTTTGACTTTTAATGGTGATATAAAGCGCAGGCCAACTTTCAGATTATAAGATTTCAGTCGGATATGGCCAGTGCCAGCCCGAAGGTCGTTTGAAATATTATCAATCGTTGCAGTTAATTTGCTTCCGCCGTATGAGATAACGAGATTCTTGATTTTCAGGACATCCCATCTTTTTTCAGGTGTAATCAATGGTGGCTCTATTGGATGCGTTGGATCTTTTGACACTCGGGGTAAAAATTGCATGATAGTATCTGGAATAGCCGCTTGGGGGATACAACTGGAAGTCAGGCCTGTTTGGGTGGGGCTAAAGGTGATTAATGTCGGCTGAAAAATTGGTTGGCCAGGGTAAAGGCCTGTCTTTTGCGTGGGGAATAAAACAGGCACTTCAGGGTGTGTTAGTGAACCGGCAGCAGATCGGCAAGTGTCACTTGGTAATGGTATTATCATAAGAGGTTTTGCAACTGAAACCGGGTAATGAATTGCCCGGGAATTGGGAGCAGGTAACATGGAAGAATACAATTGTTGGCCCGTTGGCTGTCTTGACAGGGCGACTTCTCTGTGCTTCCAGTTTATTACTGGTTGAAACTGCGAAAGATTGGGAATTGGTTGTACGATAGTGGTATCAGGATACGTGCTGAGTTGTGGCGTAGTAAAATACATCTTTGAAAGATACTCTTTATAGAATAGATTATAGAATGAATTATAGAATTAGTAGGATAAGTTATAGGATAAGCAAATGCTTGAACCTTGGTTTGAAATTTTCAATTCAAATAGCATGGATAGCTTGCTCTGAATAAATTAATAGCAGATTAATTCAAGTTGTCATTATTCTTACTATTCCTTTTCTATAAATGAACTTTTCTGGCTTTCAATATAGATCTCGGGAGATCATTGATTCCAATTCCGGATCACCTAAACCTTCGTTGTTAAATAGAGCCTGTCAAATAACCAGGTTTCTGACTGTCGTTTTGTTTGGTATAGCGTAGCGGGCCTGTTGCTCCCGTAACGCTTTTTTCCGGTATCCTCAAGAAGATCGCAATTAAGGAATCGGTTGCGGATCGAGCGCATCGGCGGAGCTTTGTCGAGAATCACAGTAAAGACATTTTGGATGTCGGCTAATGTGAACTCTGCGGGAAGCAGATAAACAGGTAGCGCACTGTACTGTATTTTATTTTTCAGTCTGTCCAGTGCTTCCATTACCAGTTGGTTGTGATCATAGGCCAGTGTCATTGCCGGTTGACCATTCACAACATCAACCCATGCCGCACCAGCTTTTAATGACTGCTCATTGCCCGGACGCATGAGCACGTAGTAAACGACGGTTAATGACCAGCCCCGGGAATCTCTTTGGTTATCACCAATGGTGACGACCTGCTCGAAATAGGTGGCGGGCTCTGAAGTCAGTCGGCTCAGTTGTCGTTTTGCCGTATCTTCAAGGCAGTGATCAAATTCAGGCTCAATTCTGCCAGCCGGTAACTGAGGATAGTTATTTTCCGGTAACTGGTGAACAAGCACCCTAAGGCTGTTTTTTGTGCTGAGTTGAAACGCGACCAGGTCAATAGAGATAAGTGCCGTGTTCAGGCTCTTTATCGGGTCTGGGCTCATTGCCAGGTCCTTATTAAAATGCTTTGGTTGACAGGTTAGGGAACATAACTCACTATGTTAATGAATCATATTCCTTTTGTCACGGTGTAAATAATGTATGCCATTGGGTCCAGGGAGACCATTGCCGCTTTTGATGTGGATGCCCAGAACTGTTTCACCCCGTTGTGTCCGGATGAACTCCCGGTTCCAGACGGCCACCATATCGTTGCTGAGTTGAATCGACAGGCCCGGCTGGCGGTTGTCCGTGTGGGCTCCAAGGATGCGCATCCAGCCGATGCAGTATGGGTGGCGGCAGAAGAACACCCGCAGTTGACGCCGGTAACCGGTCATAAAAATGTTGATCTGCGCTGGAATCGACATGCAGTACCCGGAACCAAAGGTTTCGAGTTGGTAAGTGGGCTTCCCGACATCACTGAGTATGATTATTTTGTCTGGAAGGGAGTTGAGGTGGATATCCACCCTTATGGTGCCTGTTTCCATGACCTGGCAGAGCGGCTGAGTACAGGCGTTATCGAATTTTTAGCAAATAAAGACATCACCACCGTGTTAGTGGGTGGCCTGGCACTTGATTTCTGTGTAAAAACCACAGCATTGCAACTGCAGCGGGCTGGTTTTCAGGTGTATGTCAATCGTGCCGCTACCCGGGGCCTGGCTGAATCATCCATCGCTGCTGCTATAACTGAATTGAACGCCGCCGGTGTGATTTTGGTTGACAGTGCGGACGACCTGATCATGGCTGATACTGTCAGTGATGCCAGCGCTATCTGAAGGAAAGACGAATGGATAGCCCGATTATACTAACCCTTCTCGACACCGACCTGTATAAATACACCATGCAGCAGTCAATGATGCACCGTTATCCGGATGCCCGGGCTCGCATGGAGTTTCATTGCCGGACTGACCAGCCAGTCCTGTCGAAAAAACAACTGAAGAGGCAGTGTGAATTTCTGGGTGAGCTGCGCCTGGGCTCAGAAGAGCTTGAGTGGCTGTCTGCCTTGCCATTCATTGCGGATGATTTTATCGAGTATCTTGCGGATTTCCGGCTTGACCCCCATGCCGTTACCATTGCCCAGACCAATGGTCGCCTGTCGTTAGTGATTGAGGGACTCTGGCGTGAAATTACCCACTTTGAAATATTCCTGCTGGCGATTATCAGCGAGCTTCATGGTTACAGTTTTTATGGTCAGGGAGGTCAGGAGGGTGTGATTGCCCAAGGCCAGCGTCGCCTGGATGAGAAGCTGAACCAACTGCCAGGCGATAGTGGTATAACACTGGTCGATTTTGGCACACGTCGACGGTTTTCAAGGGGCTGGCACTACCATGTTGTGGAAAGCCTGAAGCACCGGTTGCCGGATAACTTTATGGGTACCAGTAATCTGAATCTGGCAAGAACCCTTGGCTTGAAACCGGTAGGCACCATGGCCCATGAGTGGCTGCAGTCCCATCAGGCTTTGGGCCAAAGCCTGCGAACCAGTCAAAAGGATGCATTAAAGGTATGGCTCGATGAATATCAAGGTCAGCTCGGCATAGCACTCACTGATACCATTAGCATGGCCGCGTTTCTGCAGGACTTTGATGTTGAGCTGGCCAGGGCCTACCAGGGAATGCGGCATGATTCCGGTGACCCTTTTGTCTGGGGGGAATTGGCGCTTGATCATTACCACCGACTGGGTATTGACCCTCGCAGCAAAAGTCTGGTGTTCAGTGATAAGCTGAACTTTAAGAAAGCCTTGGCTATCCACCAATGGTTTGCTGGTAAAATTAATGTCAGTTTTGGGATTGGCACCTATCTCACCAACGATATGGGTTTTAATGCGCCCAATATAGTCCTGAAATTAACGGAGCTGAATGGGGCGCCCGTTGCCAAGCTCTCAGACAGTCCCGGTAAGACGCTGTGCCGTGATGAGGACTATATTGAGCGGTTAAAGAAAACGTTTGGCTATCAACTCAATGCTGCCTGATGCTCTGTCTTTTTCAATCATGTCTTTGGGTTAGAGGGATGCTGAGCTTGGGGAGTTCGTGTGGGACTCGGAGAATCCGGGTTGGTTCGACCGGGACTGTTTGAACTTTTTTCTGGAAATATAGTCTGAATACATATCAGTCCAGAGTGTTCGACTGTTCCAGCGCTACTCTTGGCAAAAATTGAGTAGAATCTCATATTAATCAATAGGAGTTACCAGTAATGTACGGTGTACCACCATCCCCAGACTTGACGGACTATTTGTGTGGCTGCGACGTATTTATCCTGTTGTTGTGGCCAATTTTTCTGGGTTTGCTGCCTACGCGGTATGGGCCCATCCTCAAGCTTATCCTATCGCTGGTACTTCAGTATTCGCTGCTACAGCCATCGCTAAGGCTTTTGATAAACGACGAATTGCGCAGAACAACTACAAGACTTGTCGCATATACGCGATACAAAGCTAAGGGAAAAGCTTGAGTTACTATATGATGGGCAAAGCCTTATTCGTCAAATGTGCGGAACGAATAGAGAGGGACTTAATGAACTGCTTGAACTCAATACAAAGCTAATGGAAAAGCCTGGGCTACTACACGATGGGCAAAGCCGTGTTCATCAAAAGTGCGCAGTGAATGAAGAGAGACTTAATGAACTCCTGGAACAGATCAAAAAGGAGCGGTCGGTAATCACTGAACACGGGGCATCGAATCAACCCCCCGCAGACTGTGATGAACGGAAAAATAAATAACGTCTGTTGATATTCCCATCGCTCTCACAGAGGCGTGGAATGTGACGGCCATCCCCGAATACAACAGTCCTTGCCGTTGGGTTACGTTGTTGCTCGCTGTGTTTGGCATCATGGCCCTGGTGAGGTGATCATCCTGTATTTTCTGGGCTAACATGGGGCTTGCCCCTAAACAAAATGATAGCCACGTGCACGCTGGCAGTTGACGTCAGGTCGGGTTTTATGCAGAATGCGTTGCACCGGGTCGTGATGTCCCGGCTTCTTTGGTGGACCTTGCCGGTCCCCCCGCAATAATCAGCTACGAACCCCGCCAGGCCCGGAAGGGAGCAACGGTAGTAGGGACATTATGTGCCGGGGTGAGGCTGGCAAGGTTTGCCTCCAATTTTTTTGGGCTATCCGAATTTATTCTTCAAAACTCTCAAAAACCCTTCTGAAAACTCTCAACAATTCTCTTAAAAACACAGTCCAAACACGTCCTGATCGTGCAATCTCAAGGCTTCTTGGTTAGCATAGATACTCTTTAATCAGGTATTGACGCTACTCAATGAGCTATCAGGTTCTTGCACGCAAATGGCGACCCCGTTCTTTCAAAGAGCTGGTAGGGCAGTCCCATGTTCTTCAGGCGCTGGTTAATGCCCTGGATCAGGATCGTCTTCACCATGCCTACCTGTTTACCGGTACCCGGGGTGTGGGTAAGACCACTATTGCCCGTATCTTTGCCAAGTGTCTGAACTGTGAGCAGGGTATCAGTTCGGTCCCCTGTGGCCAGTGTTCAGCCTGTAAAGAGATCGATGATGGTCGGTTTGTTGACCTGATTGAAGTGGATGCTGCCTCACGAACCAAGGTAGAAGATACCCGGGAGCTGTTGGATAACGTCCAGTATGCGCCAACCCGCGGGCGCTACAAGGTGTACCTGATCGATGAGGTGCACATGCTCTCGGCGCACAGTTTTAATGCGTTGTTAAAAACGTTGGAAGAGCCGCCTCCTCATGTAAAATTCTTGTTGGCAACCACCGATCCTCAGAAGTTGCCGGTGACTATTTTGTCCCGCTGTCTTCAGTTCAGCCTGAAGAATATGACGCCAGAGCGAATTGTCGGCCATCTGGAGAATATCCTGGGACAGGAACAGATCCCCTGTGAAGTGGCAGCCCTGTGGCAGCTGGCCCGTGTAGCCGATGGCAGTATGCGTGATGCCCTGAGCCTGACGGATCAGGCCATTGCTTTTGGCAACGGCCGGGTTAGTGAGGCTGAGGTGGGGGCGATGCTGGGTACCATTGACCAGGGGCAGGTGATGAAGATAGTGATGGCGCTATCCACAGCCAACGCGGCTCATATTCTGGGCTCTGTTTCATCCCTGGCGGAACATTCGCCGGATTATCTGGCAGTGCTGGATGATATGCTGTCCCTGTTGCATCGGGTGGCTATTGCCCAGGCTGTGCCCGATGCCGTTGATAACAGTCAGGGGGATCGTGAACAGGTCATAGCGCTGGCATCAGCAATGACCGCCGAAGATGTTCAGCTTTACTACCAGATTGGGCTTGTGGGCAAGAAAGACCTGCCCCTGGCACCGGACCCTCGTGGTGGTTTTGAAATGGCCTTGCTGCGTATGTTGGCATTCAGGCCTGATGGTGCGCCAGCGGCTGGCAGGCCGCTGGCTATTTCTGCTGCAAAACAGGATGTGACACCGGTGGCAACAATGTCGTCAGCAAATAATGTCGCATCTTCTTCCGCTGAAGGCTCTTTATCCGCTGAAGGCTCTTCATCCGCTGAAGGCTCTTCATCTCACAACACCTCCTCTGCTGAAGACGGTGCCTCTGATCCGGAGCCTGAGCCTGTTACTCAACAAGTTGCTCCTTCTGCTGTTGTTCATGAAACGGTTGCACAGGAAAATCCGCCGGTCCGGACCAGTGGTCACAGGGATACCTTTGAGCCTCCTGCTATTGCTGATGAGACATCACCAGTGGCAATATCCTCTCAGGCAGAGATCAGCAAAAATACACCACTGATCCCGGAGGCGGTCCCACTATCAGTTAATGACCAGGCCAATGCTGAGTCACCCGTTTATGGTGTTCATGATACTGCTGTGAATGATATGCACGCACATCGGACTACCGACGTGGATTATCAGGAAGCTGCAACGCGTACCCCTGCTCACGATTCCCTGAGTTTGCCAGCTGTTAGTGCTCCAACGGACAGGGCTGCAGTGGAATTAACGGCAGAAGAAGATCGGGTGCCGTTCACGCAAATGGATAATGTGAGCTGGGTTCAGGTCTTTCGTAGCCTTCCCCTGGGCGGGGTGACCGGCACCATTGCCTCCCATTGTGAGTTGGCTGACAGCGAGTACGGTGTTATTCGCTTGCGACTTGATGAACAGCGCAGCACGCTCTACAACGACACCCATCGACAGCGTATGGAAAAAGCGCTGTGTGATTATTTTGCACAGTCCGTTAAACTGTCAATTGACACTGGTCGTATTGTTGATGAAACTCCTGCAGCATGGCGCGAGCGAAAAATTGCCGAGCGTCTCCAGGAAGCAAAAGAGAGTATCTATTCAGATGCCACGGTGAAGGGGTTGGTCGAGACCTTTTCGGCCAGGGTGCTGGATGACTCGATTCAACCCGTTGGTAATATCATCAAGTAGAAAGCCCGGGCGGGATTCCCGGTGAACTCCGGTGATTCTCCCTGAGTGTTTTTGTGCAGAGGTCAATATGTTTAAAGGTGGCATGGGCAATCTGATGAAACAGGCCCAGAAAATGCAGGAAGAAATGGAGAAGCTCCAGGAGGAGTTGGCCAATGCAGTAGTGACTGGCGAAGCCGGTGCCGGGCTGGTTAAGGTGATCATGACCGGTCGATATGATGTTCGTAATGTGGAGATAGATCCGAGCCTTTTGTCAGAAGACAAGGAGATGCTGGAAGATCTGGTGGCTGCTGCTATAAATGATGCGGTCCGTAAAGTGGAAGAGAACAACAAGGAAAAAATGGCTGAGCTTACCTCAGGACTTGGTCTTCCACCTGGTATGAAATTACCATTTTGAATCCCTTGCGCCTGACACTGACTATGGTGTCCAGAGATAATTGGTGTCGGGCAACGTTAAAATTGCATTCAGGTTTCGTTTATGTTCAGCCCCTTGATCAGGGAATTGATGGAATCATTACGTTGTCTGCCAGGCGTGGGGCCGCGTTCGGCTCAAAGAATAGCGTTGCACCTGCTGGAGAGGGACCGTGACGGGGCCATACGCTTGTCGGCGGCTCTCAGGCAGGCTGCCGAAGGGGTGGGTCGATGTCAACATTGCCGTACCCTGACAGAAGAGCCTGTCTGTCAGATCTGTGCCAATCCCGGCAGGGATGAAAAACTGTTGTGTATTGTCGAGAATCCTTCCGATGTCATGGCTTTTGAGCAAGCTGGTGGATTTTCAGGGCGTTACTTCGTGTTGATGGGGCATTTGTCGCCCATTGATGGTATCGGGCCAGAAGATATTGGCATTGCACAACTGTTGAAGGCGGTGGCTGATCACCAGGTGGAAGAGGTTATTCTGGCCACCAACCCCACGGTAGAAGGCGAGGCCACGGCTCACTATATTGCTGAAGAGCTGAAATCGCCCGGTGTGACGGTCACTCGCATTGCCCATGGTGTGCCCCTGGGTGGTGAGCTTGAGTTTGTCGATGGTGGTACCCTGGCCCATGCCCTGGCAGGCCGTAAAAAAGTTGAAATCTGACTCAGGCTATCAAGCCTTGTCTTTCGGTGCGTGATTTCCTGAGGACAGTTTCCATTGATTCGTGTTAATGGTTTGAGAGACATGACCTCTGATTTGCAGGTACATAAGTAGCTGGCCATATGGAATCGAATATTTCTGGCTACTTGGGCTGGTACTCTGTGAGGCACAACGGAGGGAGCATAGCCGTAGCTATGTGACCGGAGTTGTAACGAAACAGAGTGCCGGCACAAGGAGTCAGAAATATATGATTTCA
>NZ_JAHHPO010000423.1 GCF_024606365.1 Endozoicomonas sp. ONNA2 | reverse complement strand
AGTACCAGCCCAAGTAGCCAGAAATATTCGATTCCATATGGCCAGCTACTTAACCAAGTGAAATCATATTTTCAGACTAAGCGGGCAGCCACTCTGCTTCGTTGCAACGCCGGTCACATAGCTACGGCTATGCTGCCTGCGTTGCGCCTTACATAGTAACTCAGAAATATACGATTCCATTTGGCCAACTACTTAATATAAACTATCGTGCAATATTGGATTTACAGATTGCCATGCCATCCCCCGCTTCTTTGGAAATACAGGCATTTTTACAACACCTCTGGCTTGAACGAGGCCTCAGCAAAAACACCCGTGAAGCTTACCAACGGGACCTGCTGCTGTTCTCCAAGTGGCTGCAGGAGCATACACAAAACACTGGCAAGCCACTACTCACAGCCAGCGAGGGAGATCTTCATCGGTTTCTGGGCTGGCGCTGTGAGCAGGGTTATCACCCACGGTCCACCGCCCGGCAGATCTCCAGCCTGAGAGCCTTCTACCGTTACCTGTGGCAATCTGAACAGATCACCCGTGACATTACGGCCAATATTGATATGCCCCGTCAGGGCAAGTCATTGCCAAAAACATTATCAGAAGAAGAGGTAGAGTCACTGCTCAGCAGCCCGGATACCGATACAGCCATTGGTCTTCGTGATCGCGCCATGCTTGAGATCCTGTATGCCTGCGGTCTGAGAATCTCAGAGCTGGTCAGTCTGAATATGGACAATATTAATCCCAGGCAGGGTGTACTGCGCATCATTGGTAAAGGCCGCAAGGAGCGACTGGTCCCCATGGGCCAGAATGCCATTGAGTGGCTGGAGCAGTATTTAAAACAGTCAAGAGGTGATCTGCTGAACCAGTATGAAAGCCGAACCCTGTTTCCGGGTCGCCAGGGGCGCCCAATGACCCGACAGACCTTCTGGCATCGGATCAAGCACTACAATACCATTGCCGGTATCAGTAGCGACGTTTCCCCCCATGTCCTGCGGCATGCTTTTGCCACTCACCTTCTGAATCATGGTGCAGATCTTCGTGTGGTCCAGCTGCTGCTTGGCCATAGTGATCTGTCCACCACCCAGATATATACCCATATTGCCAACCACAGGCTGTCAGAACTGCACCGCGAACATCACCCGAGAGGATAAGTAGCTGGCCATATGAAATCAAATATTTCTGGCTACTTGGGCTGGTACTATGTGAGGCACAACGGAGGGAGCATAGCCGTAGCTATGTGATCGGAGTTGTAACGAAACAGAGTGCCGGCACAAGGAGTCAGAAATATATGATTTCA
>NZ_JAHHPO010000422.1 GCF_024606365.1 Endozoicomonas sp. ONNA2 | reverse complement strand
AGGAATTTTTAGACCAATTTATCGCAACCGCAGCAGGGCAGTCTATTCTTGGACAGCCTCCTGGTTGCCTACTTATGAGAAGGAGAGTTCAAAAAATGATTTTCAGTTCTTATCATCGGTATTCACAGCAAACACCCTTATATGCAACGGAAGAGTCCCCGGGTGCAACTGCATCGAAGGATATTAAATTCGGTGATATCTTCAGGCGCATAGATCAGGTCTTTCAACCGAAAACTCTGGAGGCGGCCAATTTGGTTATCAATTCAGATAGTGAATATTTTGTTGCCGATCCTGCCAAGTCATCCCTGAATTCCAGGGTTTGTTCATTAGTGCAAAAAGGTCTTGGGCGTCAATATGCTATTGGATTATTCAGTGACTATCTTTCCTGGGGGGAAAAAAAAGAAGAAGTCATCGTAGCATTTGATCGTAACTGTAAGATTATTAATCCAGATAACCTTTTGCAGCATTTGAACACCATCAATGAAGCATTGATTGAACTGACAAAAGAAGGTTTAGAGCTTTTGGCCGGTGAGTGCTCATTGGGTGGTCGTGTTGTGGACGTCGATCATGTGTACATATTGCGGAATTATCTTACCTGTGGACGTTCCCGGGAAGATCATTGGTGTCGTAATATGGGGCAATATACCCTCAAGGTACAGATGAATGATGATTCATCTTGTTACAAAGGAGGAGGACTGCAAACAGCAGAATTAGAAAAAGAAGACCCATTGACAGGAAAGTTCCCGAATAAGGAAACTGTTGAAACCAATCGTTTCAAAGAAAATAGAGGTTATGTCTTTTCAAACAGGGGTGATCTTATTCATAAAGATGAAACTGTCACGCAAGTCTCAAACAACGATGGTAATCCAGTGGAGCAGAGATTATTTATGGCTACCGTGTCCGACATCACCATAGCCCCGGACGTGTCCGACATCACCATAGCCCCGGAGGTTGAATGGGAGAGTTCCGTTTGACAAAACACCGGAATTTTGCGAACTGGCCACTAAAGAACTCAATTTTACCTTTAAGCTCTGGCCAGCCAGCCATGAAACGTTTCTTCCGGGTCAGCAACGTTCGGTCGTAACCAGCACCGAAGTTATGCCAGTCTTCAGCAACAAACCGGCCTTCGCTCCTGGCAATTTGCAACATTGAAGGCAGCCTCAGGGAAAATATACTTTCCTGTTCAGGGGGCTTTCTCAACGGCTCACAGGCCAAATTGGGAACGCCTTCTGGCAATATCTGGTATGCTATTTCGCGTCCATATCAACCAGAAGCACTCAAACGTGACCTTTGCATACCACCATTTCAAACACCCTGCCCCCCGTTTTTCCAAGTCAGGTACCGGAAGCGTCTTAAGATTTATGCCCGTTCTGCTCACTTTGTTATTCAGTGGTTGCGGGTTATATACCAAAGCATCGGGACAACAGCCGGTAAAATTCAGTGACCTGGAGGGCTGGAGCCAGAAACAGGCTATCGCCGCAAGACCGGCTTTGGTGAACAGCTGCCAGCACCTGAACCGCTCGGTACTGACCGACAAAAGCCCCTGGGGTAACTACCAGCAATGGCAATTGTTGTGCAAAGAGTTGCAGCAAACCCCTGACCGTCAACTGAAAACCTTTTTTGAGCAAAACTTCACACCTGTCCAGATATCGCCGCAGACAAAAGGCTTGTTTACCGCTTATTACTCCCCGGTTATTCCCGGCAGTCTTGCCCCTTCGGATGATTACCCAATCCCGCTGCTGAAACTGCCCCATGATCTGGTCAAGGTTCGCCTTGCTGATTTTGGACTCAGTGGTTCGGGATTGGTTGGCCGGGTTGAGAAAGGCTTCCTGAAACCCTACGGCAGTCGGACTGAAATCAATCAACAAACTGCGAAAGCCAGCGATGTGCTCCTATGGTTGAGCAGCCCTGTTGACAAGTTCTTCTTGCAGGTTCAGGGGTCAGGGAGTGTGGAACTGCCGGACGGCAACATCATTCATGTTGGCTACGCCGGTAATAATGGCCACAACTACGTAGCCATTGGGAGGATACTGAAAAAGAAAGGGGAACTTGAAGAAGTCTCCATGCAAACCATCCAGTCATGGCTTGAGGACCATCCGGACCAGCGAGACTGGCTGCTCAACCAGAACCCGCGCTACATCTTCTTTGGTTTTTCTGAGGAAGGCGCCATCACTGCTCAGGGTGTGCCGGCTACCCCGACCAGAACACTGGCTGTGGACCCGGCTTATATTCCCCTTGGCCTGCCGCTATGGCTTGATACCCGGCTCACCGCCACCGGTGAGAAATTCCAGCAATTGATGGTTGCCCAGGATACCGGCAGTGCTATAAAGGGTCCTGTTCGGGGCGACATCTATATGGGGGTTGGCAAGGATGCAGCCTTTATAGCCGGGCCACAACAGGAACCCGGCAAGCTGTATGTGCTGATTCCTCGATAGCTTGCTTTTCTGAGCAGATTTCCTTTGATTTTGGCCAGGAGGCTACCCGAGAGTAGCACCTGAAATGACTTTCATAGTCAAGGTGTTATATAAATTATGGCAGGGGGCGAATGTGCCCGGCAGAAAAATTGAACGTAATCGCTAAAAAATTGTCCAATTACCAGAGATATTAATTTCAATACTTATCGAATAGATAAGTAGCTGGCCATATGGAATCGAATATTTCTGGCTACTTGGGCTGGTACTAT
>NZ_JAHHPO010000421.1 GCF_024606365.1 Endozoicomonas sp. ONNA2 | reverse complement strand
GGCACGACCGGCTTCCGAAGGTTTCAACGTCTTCTGAAGTTACGGATTCAGGTTCCAGCCACTGGTACCGGCTATTTTCCGGATCAAACAGGATCAGGTCCGGAAACCCGGTGCGGTTGTGGGCAATATCAAACATCAGTCGTTGCAACATAGAGCGCAATTGTTCTATCGGTATCAACGATACGGCCAGCGTAATCAGCTCCGGACTGAGCGCTGGCCAGATGACCAGACGATTACTGACCCCCTGCTTCCTGTGATAGGTTGCCAGCAGAGTATCCAGAAAATGGTTACCGGACATTTCTGCCAGCCGTTGATGAATCGCATCTTTACAGCTCCGATAAAAATCCGGGGTCATCAAGTCTGCTGGCCCACTCTGAAACGGATGAAAGAACGCCCCCTCCCTGTCGGAAAAAATAATATCCCAGAACCACAGGCCAGCAAGCCCGTTGATCAGGGTATTTTCCACATAAAACACCTGCCAGCCCTGATGTATGAAATGCGCCTGAACCTGAAACTCAACCCGCTGTCCATTGTCGTTTAGCTCAAGCGCCCGTTCATTAAACCCTGTGTTTTGTCGCTGGCGCTTCTCGCCATTCAGGGTTTTGGCAAACCGCTGGGCAAAAGCCAGCTCAAGGCTGCTGGCCGGTGAAGCCTCTATCTCTGCACACAGTGCCAAAGCGCCAGCCGTATCATTGAGTTTGGCCAAAATACGGGTCCGGCGTTCCCGGGACGGGGGCAAATACGACAGCTGAAAACTTGCCACTGCCTCCCGCAAGGCACCTTGCCTTTCCAGGTCGCGGGCAATGGCATTCACCAGCCGGGCATAACGTCGCTTAAGGGTCGGGTGGGCGAAATCAGACGACGGTGGTAAATTAGCGGCCAGGGCCTGCAGCTCATCCGGGTCAAGTTTGTTATTGTTCCGGGCAACTGCCTGCCAGAGCTGCGACAGGTTCAACCCCTGCTCCAGCTCCTCCCGGCTGTTGAACAACCGGGACGTGAGCGGGTAATTTTCAAAGCGATTCAGTCCCAGGTCCTGAAGTACGAACTCCGTCAAATCCTGACTGAGGTTACCAAAGAACAGGAACAATAAGGTCCTCAGCTCTTCCCGGCAGAGAGGTTGAACAATGGTAAATGGCAGGTCAGGGCAGGGGTCAGCGCTATCAACCAGTCGGTTCACCAGGGTCTGCTTGCGATCACTTCGGTAAGGCCAAAGCTGATCAGGAAAACAGCGCAGTAACTCACTTTTGGTGATAAGGTCTGACACCGCAACCAGACCCAGCGGCGGGTTGACCTGCATAAGACCGGCACCGGACAGTTCATTAACCGCCAATTCAATGGCGGCAATTTCCGGATAACTGAGTTTATCCAACCGAAACATCGGGCCTTTGCGCCCCACCAGCCGTACATAGAGTTTCTGTGCATCCTCCGCCAGCCGCCGGAACCTGTCCAGAAAATCGATTTCACGGCAATTTAATAGATCAGCGTACTGGCGCTCAACAAAACCGAGTAGCTGCTGAAAATTGGTCAGGTAATAGTCTTCAGGTAATACAATCGGTGTTGGCAATACAGTCTCGCTATTTATAGACAGCAATCTCGACAGGGGGAGCACCCGCAAATCTGGTATATCAATTTTGCCAGTACTTTACTCCATGAATAAGTAATACCGCTACACAATTTGAATGCCCATTTTTTGCCGCCACTTTTATCGGTGTTTCATGATCGTCATTTCTACTATCGATTTGAATATCTTTGCTGGTTATCAACTGCGCCACGATTTTCACGTTCCCCGCGTAGCATGCAGCATGTAGTGCAGTGGCACCATCATACCTTTTTTGATTGATTTTCAAATCAGGGTATTCCATCAGTACTTTTACGATATCCAAATGATCATGAAAAGCCGCGATGAATAGAGGAGATTGACCATCAACATCAGGAATGTTGAGGTTCTCAGGCGTTACTTCAAGAAGCGCCTTTAAGATAGACTTGTGACCTTTACTTGCGGCGAACCACAGTGGGGTGTGGTTGTGTGATGAAGCCAACGTAGGAGAGCACCTGACATCTTTAAGCAGTAGCTCGAAAGCCCCGGTACTTCCTTTTAAACAGGCCAAATGAAGGGCAGATAGTAGACTCTGACTGACTTTTATATGGTTCGCCCCCCCAAGGCTATTGATTGCAAGATCAGGACTGCCCAGTAACCGATGGATCCCTTCGATGTCGTTTTCCCATGCAGCAAGATGAAGTTGATTGAAACCATTAAAATTTTTTTCATTAACATCGCATCGTTGAGTATCTGGAATTTCTTTCAGGGCCTCTTTTAATTGCTTATTTTCCGTCTTGCCTTTTGCTAATATTGACTTCGAAAAAAACTCCCTTATCTTGAAAATGCTGTTGTTATGAAAAGGCAGGCTAATATCAAAAGGCATTTGTTGCATTCTATCCTTGAAATAATCAGCGAGTTTGTCTTCGTCGTTTATAGGAAAAAACTTTTTATAGTTAGCAATATTTTGATCAAATATCTCGTAACCCTGATTTGACACCTGCATGGCAATAATATGGCCTCCTGAGCTAATATGGAAAAAGCGCTCAGGTGAATATTCAGTGGTTCTCATCTGCAATAACAGACTTTTAACGCCCTCAGGTTTCAGGCCAGCGGTATAAAATGGCGTTGATTGAAAAGGAGCATCACCTGCAAGGTTTTCAGAGGCCAACAGTCGGGCTGTTGCGCTAATATCCTGATAAGGAATCAATGAACTAAAGTACGTCGTTTCAGGATACTGGAACAATAATAATGATTCACAGAATGGCCTCATTTGAAGGAGCAGTAGTGTGTCTGGATTCTCTGTATTCGGTCTTTTCTGAAACTGATCTTGAGCAGTGACGATTGCGTCTGCCAAGTTAGAATAATACCTCCCCCAAAATATCCAGCCCTCCTCAGGATCTTGACTAAGTGTGGATAATATTTTATCGAATCTTTCCAGTTCGCCGGAAGTTGCAAACAAAATATAATTTGCAGTAATACCGAAACAGCAACCATCTATGAAATTAAACAAATTGGCGGCAACTGACTCACCGTAGAATAATTTGGCAATCGTTGCCACATTTGCACTCAAAAAAGGTATTCTTTCTTGTGGCTTTATTCTGGAATTTTCGATTTTTCCGGCACGACTCGCCAGTGTCTCATGATAAAGAATAAAATGAACAAGAGAATTAATTATCTCTATCACTCGCTGATACCTGGGCCTACCCTGCAAGGCCAGTCTATGGGATTTAGTTACCAGCATCTTTGTGCTGGTTATTTGAATTACACCCTTACCCATGAACTGTCCATCAGTGGAAGCCCGGACATTTACGGGCTCAGGGATTGGAATGACGAGTGGCTGTATGGGTTGAGACTTCATTTTCGTTTTTTACATGATTCAAGGCATGACATGGATTTTTCAACATTCTTCAGACAACAAAAAATCTGACAAGTTCATGTTTGATTCAAGACTTTATAGATTCAGGTCGACGAGCAAGACAATCAAAATCAACACGCGGACCCGGTTTTATTGTGCTTAATTAGCTAACCATATAAAATCATATATCCTGAATTCGTATAATCAGCTTTATTTAATGAGTCGCTTATTACCAGTAATAGCAATGTCTAGAGACCTGATCGCTACTTCTTTGGCAAGTAATTCATTGCTTGATTTTGAAATTTATCACTTGAAAGGTCGGCAATACCATCCGGATCCGATGTCTTGGTTATAAAATAATTGGAATTTATTCCTCGACTAGTGGTCAGAATATTTGATAGCAAACTATCACCTACTTATCTATTACCTGAATCCGTAACTTCAGAAGACGCTGAAACCTTCGGAAGCCGGTCGTGCC
>NZ_JAHHPO010000038.1 GCF_024606365.1 Endozoicomonas sp. ONNA2 | reverse complement strand
GATAACGCAAATACAGCTATCGTTGCTACCGTGCAATACAGGATACCTGGCCCTTGTTACAACCAGCCAGTAGCAAAAACTACAGGTCATGCGTCGGTTATACCCCCTGAACAGGTGTCGCCTTTATTAACATTGCCAAATGAACTTCTGGTTTACTTGGCTGACTATCTGACTTTCGTTGAATTAAATTGCCTGGCGTTAACAAGTAAGCGATTAATAACGGTTTTTGACACCAAAGAGCGACTGAAAAAACTATCCGTTCGATATTATGGCTACGCCCCTGATGCGTATAGAAGAATGGTTGAAAGCAGAACTATACCGGCTGTTCCATACCATATTGTTGAAGACCCCTTATTACGGCTTGCTTATTCTCGACACCTGAGCAATAAACTCCTGCGGTTGGTCAGAGATAATGGCTGCCAGGTCCGCGTGGAAACGCTGCGTGGGCATACCGCCATGGTTTACTCAGTCACACCATTTCCCCATGGTCTGCTGGCTTCCTGCGCTTGTGACAAGACCGTAAAACTGTGGGATCCACGCAAACCCGACGGAAAGCAATGTCTGGCGACTCTGAAGGGACATACCCACTGGGTGAGATCTGTCACGACATTGGCTGATGGGTTGCTGGCTTCGGCCTCGGCTGACTGTACTGTAAAGGTGTGGGATCCAGACCAGCCTGAAGGGAAGCAAAATGTGGCGACTCTGGAAGGGCATACCCACTGGGTGAACTCTGTCACAGTATTGCCCGATGGGCGGCTGGCTTCCGGCTCTGCTGACCATACCGTAAGGGTGTGGGATCTGAACAAGCCCAATGGACACCAGTGCGTAGCGATCCTGCGTGGGCATACCGGCTGGGTGAGATCTGTCACGGCATTGCCCAACGGGCGGCTGGCTTCCGGTTCTGAAGATCAGGTTATCAGGGTGTGGGATCTTGGCAAGCCCGAAGGGTGGCAATGCGTGGCGATACTCAGTGGGCATGGCAGTTGGGTGACTTCTGTCACGGCATTGGCCAATGGTCAGCTGGTTTCCTGCGCGATTGATAAGACCGTCAAGGTATGGGATCTGAGCAAACTCGACGGGGAGTCATGTGTGGCAACGCTGAATGGGCATAACAAATATGTATACTCAGTAACGGTATTGTCCGATGGGCGGTTGGCTTCCTGCTCTGGCGACAAGACCGTAAGGGTTTGGGATCTGAGCAAGCCCGAAGGGCAGCAGTGCGTGGCGATACTGAATGGGCATAACTGCACAGTGAGATGTGTCACGTCATTCGCCGATGGGCAGCTGGTTTCCTGTGCTGATGACAAGACCGTAAAGTTTTGGGATCTGAACAAGCTTGACCCAATGACAATGGCCAACGGGCAGCCTCCTGGTTCCTGCCCCTGAATCTTAAAAGATGAAAATCAGGGGATAGTAATATCGTTTTGTGAGTCAGCCCGGATATTTCATAAACGTGCTCCCGCTCTCACTTGACCTTTGCCGCGTCTATGGGAGTTTTGCTCAGTCGAGCGTACTCCACGGTACGGCACTCCCTCACAAAAATCCCATAGAGCGAAAAGTCCCCGGCTTTGGCATCCTGCGTCGCCCTGACTCCCTCGTCCATGTGGTCGTGCACGAAATTCCGGGCTGTTTATGTGATGAATTGTTCGGAAACCCTGACTAACTGATGAATCTTATTTTTTAACGTACAGTAATAGTGCAAACACCCACAGCAGTAGTGCAAATAGTTGCATCATCACCAAGACTGAGATCGCTTTCAACATCCGACTCAACATCGTCTTCGACGGGCAGGTAAGCTTGGGAAACTCGGAAGCGAGCCTGGTAAATTCCCGGTTCACTGGGGGCAATGAGGTAAAAGTCTACATCTTGCCCGGTGATATCGAGGTGCGTTTTACTGAACAAAAGTGGCAGTAAGTCTAGATATTGGCCCCCAATAGCCACGCCACTGGCAATGGATGTTTCGAAATCAGTGTCATCAAGTCCGAAGTAAATCTGAACGATGAGTCCTTGTTTCTGCGGCGAGGTCAATTCGTAATGGAGACGAATACCGATGGTCTCGCCAGGCTTGACGATGGCATCAGTGCCTTGTCCGTGGATGTCTATGTTGCTGAAGGTGATACCTGAGTACTCAACATCTGAAAACGCCAGGCTGCTCAAGATGCACAGCAGGCTGACCATAATCCATTGCCTGAACAGTTTTTTTTTCATTTTTATCACTCAATTCTGATTGTTTAATTACGTTGTTAACCTCATATT
>NZ_JAHHPO010000420.1 GCF_024606365.1 Endozoicomonas sp. ONNA2 | reverse complement strand
CTTCACAAGCTCAGGGTGAACGGAAATCGGGAACTTATTAAAAGACAATTCCTTACTGCATACACCGGGAAACCATCACCTGATCAATCTCACCACTGTCCCTGAACGTCAGGCTCCACACGTACCGTCCCGCCTCTGGTATCATCACCGAGGTATCAGTACCGTACCCGCCTTTTTTCCCGGCGGTTGGCTGCCCTGGCTTTTGCAACAGGTCAACTGCCGTGTATTGCGGGCTCCAGTTGGCCGTGGCGTACTGGAAGCGATAGCTGCCTTTTTGCTCGCTGGTAACGGTTTGATACACGCCATTTCCCTTATATTTAAAGGCCCGGGCTGGCTTGTGTATCCAGTTAGAGTCCGGGAAACTGCCCACCACATACAGCGAACCTGCTGCCGGGCCTGCTTCATTCACGGTTGGGTTATCGCACCGGGCCAGAAAACCTTCGCCGGTCATCGAGTCAGCTTTTCGCTTATTGACCTTCGGTCCAGCGACAGCCGGATTGGTAATGCCCAGGAATCGTGCTTCAAACCCCTTCATGGGAATGGCATATTGGTTGTTTTTCGGGAAGAACACCTCACCGGTCAACAGATCCACCAGCCGACCTTCAGAACCGGCTTCCACCGTGGTCAGGGCCACCAATTGGGGAGCACTGTCGGTACTGACCATATAGATCAGGGCATCATCCCCGCTCTGCTTGTGGTCGATGTAGACCTCCTGCACTGCCCGGATGTTTATGCGCTCTCCTTTAGACAACGCTGGGTGTTTATCACGCAGTGCCATCAATGACGATACATAGGCTTTGAGATCATGCTGTTGTTTATTCAACTCAACGGTCAGCCCATCAATTTTGCCACTGGTGCGTCCTGAGTGATCATCACACATGCCACGAATGGCACAGTTATTATCCGGCTGCCTTTCAGCAAAGCCTGGCGTTTCATCTCCGATTTCATCACCGTAATACAAGGTGATCGGGCCAGTGTAGGCAGCCATAAATGACAGGGCCGCCTTATGCCGCAACCAGTATTGTGGATCCTCCGGATTGGCAATGCCGCCTCGCTGCAAAAGGTCGCCAAAGCGCACCACATCGTGGTTGCCCAGCATCAGGTTCGGTTGCGCATGTTTTGGATAGAGTGAGTGCAGATTCATGCCTTCATCCAGCCAATCCCCACCTTTGCCGCCCATCCCGTTTTCATTCACGGCAAACGTTTCCACCAGGCGATAGCGCATGGGAAAATCAAAGGCGGAACACAACGCCGGATTTTCCCCGGTTCCGTAGCCGACCTTCTGAATGGTGTTTTCCCCTTTCCAGATCTCCGCCACCATATAGCCCAACGGATGGACAGTTTCCCCTCTGTCGTTCTGGCAGGTCACTGACCGGGAGGCTTTATCCACCGCTTTGCGGATCTCTGTCCAGGCTTCGGTGGGCACCTGATAGGCCTGATCCAGACGCCAGCCGTCTATTTTCAGTTCTTTGATCCAATGGGTTGCCACCTCTTTGTAGAATGGCAGACTGTCCGGATAGTCCACGGGATTGTGACTGCCCGAAGGCAGCAAACCGGATGGTGATGGCACGACAACGGACTTTTTATGATGGCCGAATACACCATCAAACAATACATACAGCCCTTTGGCATGGGCTTTTTCCACCAGCTCTTTCGCCTGTTCCAGGGTACCGAAGCGTGGGTCGATGGAAAAATAATCTGTGGCAAAATAGCCGGTGGCATCCAGTCGGTCATCCCAGTGTTCTTGCCCAGTGACAGGTTCCGAGTTGAAGATCGGTGTCATCCAGATGGCATTCATACCCAGTGACTTGATGTAGTCCAAAGAGTCAATGATGCCCTGCAAATCCCCCTGGTGATGGCTGGTACCGTAACCGGTGCCGTGACCGGTTCCTTTTTCACCATCCACAAAGCTTTCCACCATGATCTGGTAGATTCTCAGGTCATTGGCTTTGCCTTGGGTGGCGGTATTGCAGGCATAGGCCGGTGTCAGGCTGGCCGTAGACGTTGTATCAGCTGACTGGCTGGCGCAACCAGCCACCAGTGAGGCGGCGAGTATGGCAGGGAGTAAGGTAGAAAGTGCAGGGATGGCTGTGGCCAATGCTGTTGGCGTCGTCATCGGTTCCTCCGATTAGCAGTACTGCAAAGAGGTGGTTCCACATTCAGCAGGAAGCTGCGTGAGGATGGCAAGGAGAGGCAAAATATAAGGAATAAGGAACAAGGCGCTTATCCTGTGAGCCTGACACGTTTTAATGAGTCTGGTCGTCTTTCACAAATACGGCAACGCTGCACGCTGTTACAGGTCTTAAGCCACTGTCTACTGTTTTTTTAAGTCGCTGATATCTTGATGCAAAATGAGTTCCGACACAAAAACAGTCCTGATTACCACTGATCGTACGTCATGAATCAGCTGCTATAATAA
>NZ_JAHHPO010000419.1 GCF_024606365.1 Endozoicomonas sp. ONNA2 | reverse complement strand
CGTCTGTAGCAATGTCGAAGTTATTTCAGGACAGCTCCTTAGCCAAAAAAACTTTATAGCCATAAAACTGAACTATCGATTTTTTTTTGCGTCTAATCTGTATCACTTACTTAATAACATGGAGGTTTACTAATGAATGCCATTGATCCCCCCCCTCTCCCCATGGACATCGACGTAACGTCGAAGGCGAACATCTGTTCTGCCTGTTTCGTTAAGTTCCACGGCCGCGATGTGGCGGCGGTGGACCTCAAACAGGAATGTCAAACCCGCTGTGGCCACCACTTTCATCTGGCCTGTCTTACAAGGCTATTTCTTTATAAGCCCATAGGCTCACGCAGCTGCTGGTGCGGAGAGGACCCGTTCCCTGTGTTGGATATGAAAACCGGTGAATCTCACCTGGACCAGTTTTTCCCCGACCAGGTGTTTTCAATTGCCTGCTTGAATGGAAATTTGAAGCAGGTGAAACAGTCACTTGCAGAAGGAGTCAATGTCAATGCCGCTATGAAGGATAATTACACTGCCTTGATAATGGCATCCTTTATGGGGTACACAGACGTCGCCAAATACCTGATTAAACGCGGGGCAGATGTTAACGCTGCCCAAGCCTCTAGTAGGTCCACTCCGCTGCACTTCGCTGCCAATGACAATAAAACCGATATTGTGAAACTCCTGCTCAAGAAAGGGGCGGATATCGACGCCCGGAATGAGAGTGGCACCACACCGCTGCACCTTGCAGTGGGCAATATCGACTGCGTGAAACACCTGATCAAAGCCGGGGCGAATGTCAACATACTCAATGTGTTTGGCAACACCCCGCTGCACTTCGCTGCCCGAAAAAATAACATCGATATTGTGAAACTCCTGCTCAAGGAAGGGGCGGAGTTCGACGCCCGGAATAAGATTGACTACACCCCGCTGCACTTCGCTGCCCGTGAAAACAACACCGACATTGTGAAACTCCTGCTCAAAAACGAGGCGGATCTCAACGCCCGGAATAAGGATGGCGAGACCCCGCTGTACCTCGCAGCCAAGATGGGCAATACCGATGGCATGAAATGCCTGCTCGACAAAGGGGCGGATATCGACGCCCGGGATAACGATGGCAAAACCCCGCTGTTCAGTGCAACCCTGGAGGGCAATACCAACTGCGTGCAACTCCTGCTCGAGAGAGGGGCGGATCCCGACGCCCGGGATAACACTGGCGCCACCCCGCTGTTCGGTGCAATCCGGAGGGGCAAAACCGACAGCATGAAACTCCTGATCCACAAAGGGGCGGATCTCGACGCTGCCATGCCCCATGGCACCACCCCACTGCACATCGCAGTCCAGGAAAATAATATCGAGGGCGTGAAATGCCTGATCAACGCCGGGGCGAGTCTCAACGCCCAGACCCGGGATCGCGGCACCCCGCTGTTCTCCGCTGTCCAGGGCAATAAAACCGACATTGTGGAACTCTTGCTCGACAATGGGGTGGATCCCTCCACTGCCCGGGACGATGGCACCACCCCACTGGAGATGGCAGTCCTGAAAAATAATATTGACTGCGTGAAACGCCTGATCAAAGCCGGGGCCAATGCCAACACTCCCGCTATGTGTGGCGCCACCCCGCTGCACTACGCTGCCCAAAAAAATAACACCGATAGTGTTAAACTCCTGCTTGAGAGAGGCGCGAATCTCAACGCCCGGAATAAGGAAGGCACCACCCCGCTGTTCAAGGCAATCGATAAGGGCAACACCAACTTCGTGCAATTCCTGCTCGACGAAGGGGCGGATCCCCGTGCCCGGAATATGTACGGCGTCACCCCGCTGCACTTCGCTGCCGGAGAAAATAACACCGACATGGTGAAACTCCTGATCGACAGGGGCGCAAATCCCGACGCTATCATGCCCGATGGTAAGACCCCACTGTCCATCGCAACCAAGCTGGGCAATAAGGACTGCGAGAAAGTGCTGAGCAACGCCGTGGCGGAAAAAGAGGCGGCGAAGGCCGATGCCAGTCCTGTTTGTCCCGTTGATTTCCATGGCCGCGATGTGGCGGCTGTGGACGCCGAAACCCCATGTCGAACCAAATGTGGCCACTACTTCAATCTGGACTGTCTTTCGAAGCATTTTGTTGAACAGCCCATCGACTCACGCCGCTGCATGGTGTGCTGGCAAAAACCCATGCCTGTGGTGGATAAGAAAACCGGTAAACCTTACTCAGATGAATTTTTCCCCGACAAGGTGTTCTTAAGTGCGTGCTGTAAAGGGGACTTGGATCAGGTGCAGAAGTCATTGGCAAAAGGAGTCTATATTAACGCCGTTATGACTGATGATCTCACTGCCTTGATGTTCGCATCCGCTGGCGGGAACGAGGCAGTCGTCGAATGTCTGCTCAACGCCGGGGCGCAGGTCAACGCAGTCCGGACCCGTGATGGCGCCACCCCGCTGATTATTGCTGCCCAGAAAAATAACAACCCTGCCGTTGTGGAACGCCTGCTCAACGCCGGGGCGAAGCTCAATGCCGCCAATTCCCCGGGTGCCACACCGCTGTTTCTGGCCGCCTTTAACAATCACGTCGACAACCTGAAAGTCCTGATCCATGCTGAGGCGGATCTTAACGCCCGGACCAAGGATGGCTTCACCCCTTTGCTAATCGCTATCAGGGAAGATAATACCGACTGCGCGATAACCCTTATTGAAGATGGAGCAGATGTCAACGCCGCCTTGCCGAATGGCTTCAGCCCTTTGCTGGTGGCGGTCCGGAAAAATAACAACACAATCGTGGAACGCCTGCTCAAAGCCGGGGCGGATCCCAACGCCGCCTTGCCGGATGGCACCACCCCACTGGCCATGGCAACCAGGCTGGGGCATACCTTATGCGAGAATTTCCTGACCACCTATCACGAGGCAAGGCAGGAAACAGTGGCAATGCAGGAAAGATAAAAAGGTATTAGGTTATCCATAGTGAAGTACCACCACAGGCCGGTGGGCGCAAAAAATCAGGATCAGGTCTTTCATTGTGCATAACAATTGCCGTTTATGGTGATGAAAAAAGAGATTCGCACCATCTAAGATCTGACCTCAGCTTTTACTCTTTGTGACTTAATTCAAGAATCCGAGTAGAAGAGGCCGTTACCGACCTCAACCCTCACAGACCCGGACGTGCCCAATTAAGGCATCCGGTTCCTCATAGTGACCGACTCGCTATCTGAACTATGTCAGATACTCTTCCAACGAACTTCATTGCTGGCACGGCTATCTGCTTCTGTTACGTTGACATAACTCTAGGTTTCAAAGCACCCTCATGTTTCCCACAAGCAGTTCAATCACTATGATGTCCCCTTTCCTCGTCCGGGTCCTCCTGAGCAGAGTTCCCCGTTGTCATCAGTACTATGGGAAACCAAGACTTCCAGTACCT
>NZ_JAHHPO010000418.1 GCF_024606365.1 Endozoicomonas sp. ONNA2 | reverse complement strand
TTGACTAAACATTGTGGGTGGGACAAAAATCAGCAGAGTAAGTTCCACAAAAAACAGAATTTTTTCTAACAAGACGTATGCCGTTAAATCTAAAAGTCAGGTACGGTACCAACTTTCACCAGACAATGATCGTTTATCCGGAATGCAAGCAATGGCAACCACTAACATCTGGCAGCAATTCAAGGCGCTGATTCCTGAAGGAGTTCGGGTTGTCGCCACTATTGCCGCTAATAACGGCAATGGCACCAGAATGCGCACCTCCGGGATGGATCGGTGATTACGGTTAAGGGAGAGCCTGTAAACGTTGGTGAAAAGGCGTTTATTCTGGATGGTGAGATAAAAGACACAGCGCCTGGTTTGGCGCAGTATGAGGTGGAGGTATGAAATAATCAGGAATCGGTTCTTCGCGCAATTTTATCGCTCACTGTAGAAGGCAGCCCGTTGGTTAGGCCGTATAGCGTTCAAGCAGTTTATTGCACTCTGTGTGGCCAAGGCTGATAGCAATGTCGAGAGCCGTTTCGCCATAGTTATCCTTCTCTTTGGCCAGTGAGCGGTCAATCTCCAGCAATTTCGCGACGGTTTCTGGGTGGCCGTATTCAACAGCTTTGTGGAGAGCCGTTCCGCCCTCCCAATTCTTCTCTTTGGCCAGTGAGCGGTCAATCTCCAGCAATTTCGCGACGGCCTCTGGGCGGCCGTATAAAACAGCGTTGTGGATAGCTGTCCAGCCAACGTCATCCTTCTCTTTGGCCAGGGAGGGGGCAAAATCCAGCAATTTCTGGATGGCCTCTGTTTGGCCGTTTAAAGCAGCAACGTGGAGAGCCGTCCGGCCAAAGAAACCCTCCTCTTTCTCTTTGGCCAGGGAGGGGTCAATCTCCAGCAATTTCTGGATGGCCTCTGTGTGGCCGTTTAAAGCAGCAACGTGGAGAGCCGTTTGGCCATCGTTATTCTTCTCTTTGGCCAGTGAGGGGTCAATCTCCAGCAATTCCCTGATCAACCTTGTGTTGCCATTTTCGGCGGCATCGTGAAAATCCCGAACGCACTTGGATCGGTCAATAGCCGCTTTGCCGTCAGCTGCCCGCAAGACCATGGCGATCTCTTCGTGGCCCTTGCAGCAAGCCAAGTCGAGAGCCGTTTGGCCAAACTTATTCTTCTCTTTGGCCAGGGAACGGTCAATCTTCAGCAATGCGTTGACAATGGCTGTGTGGCCTTTACCAGCAGCCAAGTGAAGAGCCGTTTCGCCGTTCTTATTGGTGGTTTTCAAATTTCCCCCATCTCCAATCAGCGGTCCCAGGCATCCCAAATGGCCGTTATAAGCGGCCATATGCAGGGCTG
>NZ_JAHHPO010000417.1 GCF_024606365.1 Endozoicomonas sp. ONNA2 | reverse complement strand
TGGTGGATGGCATCGCCCATATTCACGCCTCTTTTAACAACACTATCGTGACAATTACCGACCGCCAGGGTAATGCACTTTCATGGGCAACTGCAGGTGGCTCCGGTTTCCGTGGTTCCCGCAAGAGCACGCCATTTGCTGCGCAGGTCGCAGCTGAGCGAGCCGGACGTGCTGCCGCTGAGTTTGGTCTGAAGAATTTGGACGTAAATGTCAAAGGGCCTGGTCCAGGCCGTGAATCCGCTGTACGCGCACTCAACGCCTGTGGTTTCCGGATCAATAACATCACTGATGTTACCCCGATCCCACACAACGGTTGTCGTCCGCCCAAGAAGCGTCGTGTATGAGCAGGAGAGCGGTAAATGGCTAGATATAAAGGTCCCAAGTGCAAACTGTCTCGTCGTGAAGGCACTGATCTCTTCCTGAAGAGTGGCGTGCGTGCGCTCGAGTCAAAGTGCAAGGCAGAAAATGCCCCCGGCCAGCATGGCCAGCGTCGTGGTCGACTTTCAGACTACGGTGTCCAACTGCGTGAAAAGCAAAAAGTTCGTCGTATCTACGGTGTACTGGAAAAGCAGTTCCGTAACTATTATAAGGAAGCTGACCGACTGAAGGGGGCAACTGGCTCAAACCTGTTGCAACTTCTGGAGTCTCGCCTTGATAATGTGGTTTACCGCATGGGATTCGGTTCCACCCGTGCAGAAGCACGCCAGCTGGTCAGCCACAAAGCTGTCATGGTTAATGGCAAGACTGTAAACATCCCGTCTTACCAGGTTAAGCCTGGTGACGTTGTTGCTATCCGTGAAAAGGCAAAGAACCAGCTGCGCATCAATGCAGCGCTTGAACTTGCTGCCCAGCGTGGTTTCTCCATCTGGGTGGAAGTGGACGCCAACAAAAAAGAAGGTATCTTCAAGACGCTGCCCGAGCGGAGTGATCTGGCGGCCGACATCAACGAGAGCTTGATCGTCGAGCTGTACTCCAAGTAAGGGATAGACAGTTAGGTGGGGTGTAACATCCATGCAGAATTCGGTAACTGAATTTCTAACCCCTCGACACATTGATGTTGAGGAAATCAGTCTGACGCGGGCAAAGGTCACCCTGGAGCCGCTGGAACGTGGCTTTGGGCATACCTTAGGCAATGCCCTGCGTCGTATCCTTCTTTCCTCCATGCCCGGCTGTGCCGTGACTGAGGCAGAGATTGATGGCGTGCAGCATGAATACAGTGCCATTGAAGGGGTTCAGGAAGACGTTATTGAAATCCTGCTCAACCTCAAGGGGCTGGCAATTCGCATGACTGGCCGTGACAGCGTCACTTTGACTCTGGGCAAAAGCGGCGAGGGTGTTGTAACTGCTGCTGACATCCAGCTGGATCACGATGTTGAAATCGTGAATCCTGATCATGTTATTGCCCACATGAATGACAAGGGCAAGCTCTACATGAAGCTGAAGGTTGCTCGTGGTCGCGGGTATGAATCAACCGACAGTCGTCGTCACGACGAAGAGGAAACTCGCGCTATCGGCCGTCTGCAGTTGGATGCCACCTATAGCCCTGTATACCGTGTTTCCTATGTCGTAGAAAGTGCTCGTGTAGAACAGCGTACTGACCTCGACAAGCTGGTGATCGACCTGGAAACCAATGGTACGCTGGACCCTGATGAAGCCATCCGCCGTGCTGCTACCATTTTGCAACAGCAGCTGGCGGTGTTTGTGGATCTGGAAGGTGAGTCCGAGCCGGAGCCTGTAAAGGTAGAAGACGAGGTTGATCCGATTCTTCTCCGTCCGGTTGATGATCTCGAGCTGACGGTACGTAGTGCCAACTGTCTGAAGGCAGAGAACATCTACTACATTGGTGACCTGATCCAGCGCACTGAAGTTGAGCTGCTCAAGACCCCGAATCTGGGTAAGAAGTCCCTGACAGAGATCAAGGACGTTCTGGCCTCCCGTGGTCTGAGCTTGGGTATGCGTCTTGATAACTGGCCACCGGCCAGTTTGAAGAGTGACGATAAGGTTTCTGCTTAATTGCAGTCAGTAGCCGCCACTGTTGCAGAAACAGAAGCGGCTCTTGGTAAAAAGAGGAAGTTTGTGCCATGCGTCATCGTAAAAGTGGCCGCAAGCTTAACCGGAACAGTTCTCATCGCAAAGCGATGTTCAAGAATATGGCTGCTTCCCTGGTTGAGCACGAAGTAATCAAGACAACACTGCCAAAGGCGAAAGAGCTGCGTCGTGTTGCTGAACCGCTGATCACCCTGGCCAAGGAAGACAGCGTCGCTAACCGTCGGCTTGCGTTCGATCGTCTTCGCAACAAGGCTGCGGTAGGCAAGCTGTTTACTGATCTGGGTCCGCGTTTCAAGGAGCGCCCGGGCGGTTATATCCGCATCATCAAGTGCGGGTTCCGTCATGGTGACAACGCGCCAATGGCTTATGTCGAGTTGTTGGACCGTCCTGATTTTGAAGCAGTGTCTGCTGATAACGAATAAGCCAGAATAAGCTGGGTTATCCCGGCTTTTTTGACCCCGCCCCGTTTTCATACCCTTTTCCTGCGCATTCCAAGCATTTCGCCTTCCATAAGGTAAATCAAAAGCAAGTTTAATTTACCTCCAGGTAAGTAGCTAACCATATGAAATCATATATTTCTGACTCCTTGTGCTGGCACTG
>NZ_JAHHPO010000416.1 GCF_024606365.1 Endozoicomonas sp. ONNA2 | reverse complement strand
TCGTTTAAATTAGCCTTGATTGGAACGATCGTAAGGCCGATTCTATCGCCCTGTCAATGAGCGCATAATCTGCTGCCAGCAACCTTATTCAACAACCAAATTCGAGATGGTTGCCGTAAATACTCCAGATCATTGAGCAGCCCTCAAGGTATTCATTTTGTGTGTACCGTTTCTTGTCAAAGCGCTATCTCCAAATGCAGAACCATCGTTCTGCAAACTGCCGTTTGGTCGTATTCTGTCAGCCGACGGTTTTTTTAAGTTATCGATTGATTTTCATTGAGTGCAGCAACTCAGGCTCCCTGTCGCAATCAGGAAAGTCCATACATCAGGGTGATCAGCCATGGCACAAGAAGCGGCATATAGATAGCACAAAGACACATTCCCAAGCTGGAATAGACACCCATGGTCAGATCCAGTTCAAAAGACCGGGCAGTGCCACCTGCATGAGCGTTTACCCCCATGGCAAAGCCAATGGCCCTTGGGTCTGTTACACCAAACTTGCGACAAAGGGCTGGCCCCACCAGCGAACCATAAACGCCGGAAATAATAACCACTGCAGCCACCAGGGGGATAATAAAGCCATACTGCTCGCCCATCACCAGGGCAACCGCAGTGGTTACGGCTTTGGTAGAAATGGATAACACCACATCTCTTGAGCCGCCCGTTGCCAGGGCCAGCCCCATACCCATAAATACCGCCAGAAAACCACCGATCAATAATGCACACAGAAGAGGTCCCGCTAACTGACGCAGGGTATGCAGTTGCCGTGCAAGAGGAACCGCCAGAGATACCGTAAATGGTGCCAGCAATATCTTCAGTAACTCGCTGTGCCTGGTATACATATTGAACTCAAGTGGAGAGTAGCGAATCACCAGAAAAACCAGCAGACTGGTGGTAAACAGCGGGTGAAACCACCCTTTGCGCCCCATACGATTAAAAAACTTTTCCGCCAGTAAATAAGCACCCAGATTGATCAATAAAATGGCAACCGGGTTGTTAATTTGCCGCTGCAATAATCCGTAAGAGGAACTGAACACCTCATCCATGATGGTTCTCCCCGCTCCCGCCAGCAAAGTGTTTAAGCAGCCATTGCAAGAGAATTGCCGTTAACACCAGAGAAACAGGGGTCGCCACCAGCACGGCCAGAGTGATAGGCAGCCATTGCTGCAAGAGTAGGTCACTCAGGAAGAAAATACCAACACAGCCCGGAATAAACAGCACGGCCAGATAACGGATACAGAACTGGCTCACCTTATCAAGCGACTCACTAACGCCTCCAGACAACTGAAGATAACTAACCAGGAGTATCAACCCAATCACTGAGCCTGGCACCGAAAGGCTGAATGCGTCGCTTATTACATCACCCAGCACGGTAAAAAACAGCAAAGTGACAATGCCTGACAGCGTTTCTGATGACATCTTTGAACTCTCCTGAAGCAGCCTTATGCTGCGCGTTAAAGACTGGATCCTTTGATCCTGCTTCGCTATAGCTCAACGCCGATAAAACGAAACATCAACCGATCATGGGACAAACTGTGTAAAAAACACCGCCCAATATTAAGCGCTCATTTAAGGACGTCTTCAAAACCCGTCACCGGTCTGCCACGCTAACCCCTGTTTCAAAAACAAGAGCGAGTCGTGTATCAAAAACAACCCGGGAGGCTTTTTGCCTTTCGCGCAACATCTGCCTGTCCACCTTCACATTGTGGAAGCGCA
>NZ_JAHHPO010000415.1 GCF_024606365.1 Endozoicomonas sp. ONNA2 | reverse complement strand
TCATTGATGATTTGCCCCCAGCGCCGGTTGAGGTCAGGTTACCCAGCCATCCGGCCGACGGGAAAAATTCAGTACCCGGTGTTAAACAAAGCCATGCACATATCCGTTTGAAAGCGGTCAATGGCCTGTTCAGGCTACCGGGGCTGAGTCCCCATGAAGACATTACCGATCTGCGTATTAAGCCTGACCTGCCATTCCAGCTGACCAGAGACTACTATTCCGGGCTGCACAGCGTGTCAGTTTCTGGTGCCAAAAACAACCAAACCATAGCCTTCACTTACGTGGTGCAACAACATTCAGATAAACAGTCAGATAAACAGTCAGATAAACATCATAAGTCGTACAATGATAACAGCCCCATGAAAGAATGGATGCATCGTCCGGAAATAAGGTGTTCCAACGCGATAAAAACCAGAATCGATACCGAGTTTGAGCAAATTCATGGATTGCCGGAAGTGCTACGTGAAGACCTGATCGCTATTCAACAGGCAGAGTCTCACCAACAACGCCTTGAGGCCATCGCCGTTTATTGTCAACAATTTACTGGTAAGGGCAAACCGGAACAGTGTGAACACTTTTTCCAGTATCTCTTGAAAAACCGCCAGGGGAATTGCACGCACCGCTCCGCAATATTTGTAGCACTTTGTCGTTATTATGGCATTGCCTCGCGACTGGTGAACAGTGCCAGTCATGCATTTCCCGAGTACTCTCTGGATGGTGGTCGCAGCTGGCAGTCGAGGGGTGACCTTGGTGGTGTTCCTACTCGTTTGGACATATTAGAACCCGATGCACAACCCATCCAAAAGGCAACACCACAGGGTTCCCAATCCCACACATTGCCCGGGCTTTTCGATCAGCATTCTGAAAGAAAACGGTGGGGCAGTAAGCGCAAATTCAGGGTTACAAAGAAGCCCGGCAAGACCGCTGGCAGTAGCCGTGCGTTGCCCACCACTGATCTGAATATCGCCTCAAGAATCAAAAAACTGTGCAATGAACAGGGTTTAACCGGGCTGTCCAAAAGTGATGCCTTACTGGAGCAAATGGTTGCGCTGCTTGGTAATGACAGAGATCTTCATGAGAGCTGGTGCAGTGGCGAATGGTATTTATCCAGGAAAAAGAAGATGATATTGGAAGATACCTTGTACTCCGGCTTGCACAACAGCACCGGGAAAATAGCAGATGGGCAGATTATTAAACGACTCATGGACATCAAAAAACTGTTTATGGTTGGTAATAAGGACATTAACCAATGGTTTTATGTTTTATCTGCGAACATGTTCGACGCCGATTTCTCCTGCCCTTCGACGATCAATTTTGTCCGGGAGGCA
>NZ_JAHHPO010000414.1 GCF_024606365.1 Endozoicomonas sp. ONNA2 | reverse complement strand
TCGTCAAATAGCCCCGCTATTCTCCTCAGAATCAGAAATTTTTATCCTCAATTTCTCGCTACGGGCGCTACTCTCGGACAGCCTCCTGGTGTTTGTTGTTTTCAGACAAAACTCAATTGTAGTCAAACGGAGCACAACCGAAGTGTTTGGCTATAAACATTTGTTACTCTGCGCCTGAAAAATTATTTCCTGCTGGCTTTGGTCCGGCATTATTGACCAGGACCTCAATATTGCGAAATCCGTCAGGCAATGAATCCACCATACTGCCCGGGTATCACGAACGTCCAAAGTGACACGATGAATCGATACTTCAAGCGACAACTCTTCCACCAGTTCTTCCACCAGTTCTTCCACCAGTTCTTCCACCAGTGCCTGCAGACGTTCTGAACGACAGCCTTTGATTATCAGGGAATGGCCATGTTTAGCACACTGGCTAAACCAAAACGGAGGTTGACCCTGTGATCAAAACGGTGGATGAACTCATTGTGCTTGACTCCATTACTTCTGCTGCAGAGTGCCTTAGGCAGTATATGTACAATGCCAAAATCATCATAAATAGGGCATGCCGAAGACGCAGTTTTTTCTGCGAAAATGCAACTAATAATCGTCACGGGTGCGTTGGTTGTAAGCCTGTATCTGCATAAAGACCCTCATCAATAACGCGTTACCCGGCGAATGAAACCCCTTTTCGTAAAGATAATCATCAAAAGAATGTACAACATCAGAGCAGACTTGTTTTTTATTGGTGTCATCAATCTGTTTGTTTTTTAACACCGCTTTTGAGAGCAAATTGATCAGGCCTTGAAAGAAATCCTCTTCGGAAATACTCTGCCCCGTCTCCGGCGACGAGGTCCATCTGAGTTGAAACAATTGGTAGATATCGCTGCAAATACCCCTGATTTTCATCCCCGGACTATACCTGCGAAGGGTAAACTCCGAGTCCTGTTTGCTGGCAAAAATCTTACGCCAATCATTAATAAATTTTTTGTTGTCTTGAAGATAATCATCAGTTAATGGATAGATGACTGAATCCATAACACTATCCGTCTGGCATAATTCAGAAAACTCCGAGACGGACAGAGGTTTATCATTCTCATGGTAACGTTGATGAAAGAACAGGAATAAATCGGTGACCAGGCTATCACAAAGCAAACTTTGGGCTGCTTGATCAAAGTTATCGACAGAAATGCAGTTACCATGGTCGATGAAATAAATACCAATATGGTCACTCTCCAATTTCAGCATGAAGTTGCCTTCTTGAAAGTCGCTATTAATAAAACCCGACTTCCTTGCTGCTTCCACATAAACCTTTACTAGCAGGGTGCGGAGTTCCTTCATAATATTTTCTACTTCAAAACTATCAATTCCTAACCTCTCCCCCCCGCTCCAGTCTGGTTTCCACTGATCAAATAACCTTGCGATTGCAGCATCCCGATCAAGGGTGCAACCATTGACAAGTTCCATGACCAAAGCATCGGGACTCGAAATATGTTCAGCAATCTCGGGCACCTTGAACTTTAACGGTATCCCTTGAATATGATTACCCAGATCTAAAGTTTCCGGAACTGGAACAGAATAACTTTTTGTTCGTGACAAATCAGCCAACACACGACCTTGTGTTTTGGTATGGTCAAGCTCTATTGATAAATTTCCCTCCTGCTCGAAGGATTCCAGAGCATCTATATAATGGCTAATGTCAATATCATTGATTGGTAAATTACCGGTGGCACGCATGAGAGGTAGAAAGACATTTTTCAGCACCAGCACATCTTTGTGGATTTCACCTGACAATTCCTCCGATACACATTTAACCGCATACGGTGTTTGTCAACATAGTTGTCGCCTCAACTCACACAGCTTGACTTAGCTGC
>NZ_JAHHPO010000413.1 GCF_024606365.1 Endozoicomonas sp. ONNA2 | reverse complement strand
TCTTAAATAAACTTTCTCTGTATCATGACGTACGATCAGTGGTAATCAGGTAAATCATTGTATTGTCGATATATTTTTTAAAATCACTTCTATTAAATCCTAGCTTTGAGGATATAGATGAGATTTGCCCTGTAAAATAACTATTCACTGGACTGCTGGCGAATGTTTCTTGTATCACACCTTCAATTTGTATTCTTGGTATATTCATCCTTTGCGCGTTTGGCTCAGTAATTCTAATCCCTGCCCTTTCTATACCATACTCACGAAGAATATCCAAAATGTTTGATCTTATAAATTTTAGTTGTTCGGGAACATCCAAGGCTTTAGGGATAATTAGTTTTTCGATATTTATTATTTCTCTGTTTTCTGAGTCATAAATAGCAAATGTCACGCCACTTGGCTCAACTCTAATACCAATGCTTCTCATGTATGGAGACTCCTTTAAAAATATAACATCATCTTTCTGATTTTTCCTATGAATCAAGAGTGCTCTAAGATTCATTTCGTTTTCTGATGAAGCCATTTCAAGTACTGATTCAACAGCTCAGAAAGTTTTCCAGATTGGCCTATTTTCATTCAACAACATTTTTTCAGTAAAGCCTAATTCAGATTAAAACACAGCCTTTTCAAGAAAGACTGGCTACCGGCCTTTTGTTTTGAATAACAATCATCAGTAGATTCTATGCAAAATAGTAAGAAGCAAGAACAGAAGATATATTTAACTCCAGATGGAGGATACCGTAAAGCGGGGCTTTAATCAGAAATTTATACGACCGATGCAAAATCAGGTTTTTATGAATATATGTCAAAATATAATCAACGTAGCTGTTCAAATCTCACTCAATTTCTCTACTAATGATGTAAAGTTCTGCAAAACTCCCTACATTCCCAGAAGACGCCATTTCAGTAGAACTCTAAAGTGATGCTGTCCTTGATCGGACGCATCAGTTTCCATCCGTTGTAATGGAATAAAAAAAATACAAAATGAAGATGTAAGAGTGCAGCCATCCAAGAATAAAAATCAGCCAGACATCAAAATGATCGCCACTGTTCGGGCGAAGGTTGAGCCCGAGTTCCTGAAGCTCAGAGGCGCAGGGCGACAGAATCGGTCGAACGATTATCCCGATAATAGGATATTTAGCTATT
>NZ_JAHHPO010000412.1 GCF_024606365.1 Endozoicomonas sp. ONNA2 | reverse complement strand
TTGTTCAGCCGCATTAGCGGCCTGGTTAACGGTAGCCTGAGCTTCGGGAGTATCGCCCAGCTGGGCAACCGCCGCAGTCGTAATGGCTGCCTTCTGGGCTGGTGCAGCTGTTACGGCAACGTATACGATCTGGGAGGCCTGCTCTGGAAACGCCTTGATCGCTTCGCTGATGATAGCCTGAAGCAAGACGGGCTGGTCTTTGAACTGAATCGCCAGATCACCAATCAGGGTTTCTACAGAAATGCCAAGCGTTTCAGTGGTCTGTACCAGGGTCTCTGCGGTTGGTTGTCCGGCCGCCAGCTCTGTTAACAGATCTGCCTGAGCCACACCGGCCATGGCAGAAACTGCCAGTGCGGTTGCAGCAACAAGTAGTTTAGATTTCATGGTCTTCCTTCGTTTCAATTTAATGGCCAGGCGTCTATTCTTGTTAAGCAGAGTATTCCTGGTCGTAAAGTTTTATAGGGCTGCTGCGATTTCCTGCCAAGCCAGAAAAGCTTTAAAAACCATACAATGTCTTCAATTAGTCTTCACGCTGAGGATTAATCCCATTGCGCAGAAGATTCCTGCCTTCGCAGTAAAAACGTTTGAATGGATGTCGGCTCTATCCTGGGTATATCATGCGGAAAAAAGATTACAAAACCCGCTGGAAATTATATTGATAATCTCTTTATAATACAATCCGCGTCGTATACTGAATATTTACTTCGGATGATTATAAAATATCCAGAGAGGTCGGTTACCATATCTGTGGATATTGATGCTTATAACTATACTGCCTTTGCATGGCGGCCAATTTTATTAAAGTAAGGTGAATCGATAGATGAAAGGGATCAGCAAGCTGAGCCTGGCTATTGCTATGGCAGGGTATGGAATAACTGCGATGGCTGCGGTGGAAGATGCCGGTCATGTCAATATAGGGCCGGTGGAATTGACGCCGATGGCAACCCTGGCCATTGGTCATGATGACAATATCTTCCGTCAAGGCGGCGAAGATGAGTTGGCCAACAAAAGTTCTACGGTAATCAATGTAGACGCTTCTGCTGCTTTTAAGGCTCAGCAAGGTATGAGCACCTACGAAGCCAGACTGGCTGCGAAAAACACCAGCTTCACCAGCGAGTCTGATGCCAATTTCACTGATTACGGTGTCACTGGTCTGGTTCATCAGGAGTTCAACAGCCGTAACCGACTGGATGTAGATTTTGATTTCGGCCGTTACCACGATACAGGCTCTGCCATTGATGGTGCAGATAATAAAGAAGCGCCTGAATTTACCCGCACCAAAGGTGGTCTGAAGTACGGCTTTGGTTCTACAGAAGCCATGATGCGTGCAGATCTGTTTAGTAACTATAACAAGCAAAAGTACCAGGAAACGGCTGGTACAAAAGAAGGTAGTGACCGCAAGACCGTTGAGTACGGAACCACAGTCTTCTATCGGTTTATGCCAAAAACCGACGCGCTGGTGGAGATTAAACAGCGTGAACTCGATTACACCAACGAACAGGGTGCTGGCTACGACATCACCAGCTACCTGGTGGGTCTGAACTGGGAGGCGACGGCTAAAACCAGTGGTTATGCTAAAGTGGGTCGCCGTTATCGCGACACTTCAGCCAGCGACGTGGAGCGTCAGGATTACACCGGTTGGGAAGTGGGTGTCAGCTACCTGCCGGTTGATCACTCCTTGTTCCAGCTGAGCACCAGCCGTGACTACGGTCTGGAGTCTGAAAACCCACAGACTGCCGACTTCACCCAGGGCACTACCAGCTCGGTGAACTGGGAACACCAATGGACAGCAAAGATCAGTACAAATGCTAACTACAGCTACACTGATGAAGAAGTGCAAAATAGATTCGGTGTTAGCCAGAAAGATCGTACCATTAATCAGTTTGCTCTCTCTGTAGACTGGAACGTCATGCGTTATGCGACGGTATCCCTCTCTTATGAGAACACCGACCGGGACGAGTCGGGTGTTGATGAAGATGGTTACAAGCGCAATGTCTACATGTTGAGTGGTACCATAGCTCTCTAAAATCAGGGTGCTAGCAAATTGTAAGGCATACAGGCTGGCATAAAAAAACCAGCCTTTTTTTTACGGTTAAATTTTTGCTCACTAGTCAGGCGTCAGTTGTCTACTGACTCTTGTAAGGAGTTATCCAGCAGGTTGTAGTAATGGAAACGGATCGAACCTCCTCATTATATTTTTCATTATCGGCGGTGCTGATGGTGTTTGTGCTTATGTGCAGCGGTGTTGCCAGTGCGGATCAATTAATGAGCCTTTCCCGCTATGAACTGGGCTCGGGTGATAAAATCGGGATCTCGGTCTTTGGTGAAGAAGATATGGAGAAAGAGCTGATCCTCACCGATGCAGGCACCGTTTCCTACCCATTCCTGGGTGAATTCCGTGTCAGGGGGATGACGGTTGGCCAGTTGCAGAAATACATTACAGATAAGCTGAAAGACGGCTATTTTGTTGATCCGAGAGTCAGTGTTTCCATCAAGGAATATCGAAAATTTTTTGTCAGTGGTGAAGTGAAGTCTCCGGGTGGTTTCAGCTTTGAGCCAGGCCTGACCCTTGAAAAAGCGGTGGCGCTGGCCGGTGGCTTTACCCAGCGGGCTTCCAAAAAAGGCATTATGGTTACCCGTGAAGAGCGAGGCCGTGCGGTTGAGCGCGAGCTGACCTTGAATGGCTCTGTATTGCCCGGTGACATCATTACTGTAAAAGAAAGCTTCTTCTGATTTATCCAGGCAGCAACATTACTGACGAAATTGTGCAGACTCCATGAGTACAGATTCTAAAATGGCGTCGGCGGCTCCCTCAGCCAGGCCGATGCAGGACGAAGATATTATTGATCTTCGCCAGATTTTTCATGTGCTGGTCTCCTACCGCTGGCCCATCATTGGCTTTACCCTGGCTGTCATACTGATGGCGGTGCTGGTGGTGTTTTCCATGACGCCAGTGTATCAGGCGACGGCTGTCCTGCAGATTGAGCAGGAGCAAGCCAAGGTGGTCTCCATTGAGCAGATCTATGGTATCGAGGGGGGGAATGACAGCTACCTGAACACCCAGTTTGAAGTGTTGAAATCCAGAGGTGTCTTGGAAAAGGTGGTGGATAAACTCGGGTTGTTGAACAATCCGGAGTTTAATACCACCCTGCAGGAGAAGCCCTGGTATGCCGGTTTGACCGATTGGCAGGGTTTGCTGGGTATTGCCCGGCCGGAAAAAGTGGCAGATGAAAGTGATATTTTGCGGGATACGGTCAATGTACTGGCTGAGCACATTACCATTGAACCGGTCAGAAAAACCCAGATTGTTCGCATTCATGCGGAATCGGAAAATCCCCGGCTGGCGGCTCAGATCGCCAATGCCATCGCCAATGCCTATATCGAATCCTATATGGAAGCGAAACTCTCCCTGACTCTCAGTGCCACTGACTGGATGCAGGGGCGTTTGAGTGAACTCTCGGAAAAGTTGAAAGTAGCAGAGCAAAACCTGCAGGCTTACCGTGAGCAGGAGCAGCTGATTGATATAGAGGGGGTCCTCACGGTCTCCAGTAATGAACTCAAGGCACTGACTGAATCTCTGGTGCAGGTGCGTCATAAGCTGGCGGTTTCGGAAAATATCTATCAGCAGATCAGTGTCGGGAAACTGAAAAAGGGCGACAACCGAACCCTTCAGGCGGTGCTGGCGCATCCATTGATTCAGGATCTGAAGCAGGACGAATCGAAGTTGGAGCGCCAGGTACTGGAGCTTTCCCGTCGCTATGGGCCAAAGCATCCAACAATGATCTCTGCCCGATCTGAGCTGGAAAGTATTCGACAGAATATTGAGCTGGAGACACTCAATATTGTTCAAGGTGTTGAGCGCGAATATGAGATTGATAAGGCCAATGAACGTAGCCTGGAAGGAGCGGTGGCTGAGGCTAAGGTCAAGGTTCAGGAAATCAACCGCAAGCAGTTCCGCTTAAAGGCGCTGGAGCGTGAGGTTCGTATCAATAAAGATCTGTACGATGCCTTCTTCAAACGTATCCAGGAAACATCCGCAACCAGTGACCTGCAAACCGCCAATGCCCGTGTGGTGGACCAGGCGTTTGTACCTCAGCACCCGGTCAAGCCCAAGAAAAAGTTGATTGTTGCGATTGCGGGTCTGTTGGGGCTGCTTGTCTCCTGTGGCATTGCCTTTCTGCTGGAGATGCTGAACAACACCGTTCGTACAACAAAAGACGTGGAAGAAAAGCTGAATCTGCCAGTCTTGGGGGTGCTGCCAAAACTGACTGATAAAAAGCTGGATGGCCAGATTCACAGCCTGTTCACTAATAAGGAGCAGCATGGTTTTGGTGAGGCGATCCGGACTATTCGGACCAGTATCAACCTCAGTGCCATGGACCAGGAGCACAAGCTGTTTGCCGTCACTTCTACTGTGCCAGGTGAAGGCAAGTCATCGATTGCCTCCAATATGGCATTGGCACTGGGGCAGCTGGGTAAAACCCTGCTGATTGACTCTGACCTGCGCCGCCCGGTGGTGGGCAAGAATTTTGCCATTAAAGGTGGCTCTGCTGGGCTGGCGAACCTGCTGGCAGGCTCAGCGTCGGTTGCTGAAGCGGTGCATAAAGTGGATGGTATTGATGTTATACCCTGTGGTTTGGTGCCGCCAAACCCACAGGAGCTGCTGGCTGCTGAACGTTTCGGGCTGCTGCTGAAAACGCTGAAAGAGCAGTACGACTATATCGTGCTGGACTGTCCACCGGTACAGAACGTTAGCGATGTGCTAATGGTCTCTCGTCACTGCGACGGTCTGATCTATGTGGTAGAAGCGGGTCGCATGCAGGCGCATGCCATTCAAGTGGCCATTGGTCGTCTGCTGCAGGCCCGTGCGCCGGTGACTGGTGCGGTGTTGAACAAGATCAACCCGACCCGGAAAGACGCTTATGGCTATAGCCAGGGGTATTACGACCACGACGGTTATTACTCAGGTACGGCCTGATTGATGCCTTGTCAGTGACAGGGATCACAAAAAAATCAAGAGAAAAGAAAAGGTTTTTTTCGTGCCCTTGGTGAGTTCTGTGGCTGAAAAGTTTTCTGCGCTTCAATTTTCAGATTTCTGACACTGGGATGTAGGTTCTGTTCAGATGCCTGCCGCTCGATTCCCGTAAAATAAGCAACTCCTCAGGGCTGGTGACTGATTCGCAGGCAGTGCTTCTTCAGCAGAAATTCTTGTGATAGATCAATAACGGCCAGGTTCCTCAGCGTATTGGTGCCGAGGAGAACCTGGTGTTTGAATCGGGAACGGGTGGTCAGGCTGAAATCGGTACGAGTTTCAACAGGCCCGAGCCGAATGATTGCTTCAATCACCGGGCGTTTCTGCGGTATTCCGGAATGGGTCTGTACCCGGGCATAACGCTTCAAAGGTTTGGCCATTTTGACCATTTCTTGCTGATTGACACTGGTGGGAACAGCAAAGTGAACCCATAGGGTGCCATTGGCGTGTTTTCTGATTTTAATGTCTCTGGCATCCATGGAAGAGAGGGTAGAGCCGGAGTCAATCAGTGCATTGATCTGAGTGGGAAATTCATCGATCTGATCAATCCTTTCCTGCAGACCAAAGAGGTAACGGTCACCCATCCGGCATTTTTGCTGAGTCTGTGTTGTTTCGGCTCTGGAATATGCGTTGGATATAAAGAGCAGCGCCAGGGCGGCAACAGCCGGGAGGCCAGGAAAATTGGCGGAAAACTGCATGACTTCCTCCATGAAGTTACTGCTTAATTCAATCCTTCTCTTTATATGTGTAGCTTCTGGCGTTAGATTGCGCCTTTTTAACCGTTGGCAGCTGGCGTTGATTGACGGTTTTGCGACGAGTTATCCCGGGTTTTGCCAAGTGTTCCTGTGGATTGCCGGGGTTCTGTTACTGATGGGTAATCTGAGGGGTGGCTCTCATGAAAAAGTGGGTGCCAGGGCGGGATATCCCCCTGATTATGGTGATTCTGGCCTTGGAAGTGCTGTTGATAAATGCGCTTTCCGGTCCTGATAATGCACCATTGAGCTTAAGTATTGTGGATGCAGTGGGCAGTATTGCCTTTGTGATTACCTATTTTCATGTTCCGGTGCCTGCTGCACTGTTTCTGACCGGTGTAATATTGCTGGTTCCAGCGTGTTTGTTGAGCGTGCTGATTCGTCGATTGATGTTCGGGCGCTGAGCGTTTGGTCTCACCTCAAAATTTTTATGCACCGGCTCGCAGTATTCACTGATTGACCCACTTTTGAAGCTACATTACTACTGTTGCTCTGGCATATCACGGTACCGATGAGAATTGTCGGGAATTGTTTTTTATTCAGTTGGCAGAATTCCACCAACCTATAACAAAGGGATTACTTTAATTTGCAAGGAGCCTGATCAATGGACAGTGTGCAGTCTAGTGGCGTCAACACCGCCTTTCAAGGCGCTAATTTAATTTAACCGTAGACGTCAGTACTAAAACATCACTAAACGATAGTTGTTGCCTGCTTATAATACGCTGTTTATTAATGACATATTGCTGACTGGCGAATCTTAAGACAGAGGCTCCTTCATTTCCCAAAAACCTCGCCGCGTACAAAAATGCCAAATTTCCGCAAAAAACTGCTTATTTGCTGTTGTTTTGTACAGTGCTTTTTTCCTTAGCCTGAATAAGGGGTACAAAAAAACAGTAATTATTCGCACCCTTCAATCACAGGTTTTTCCACATTGATGTTGATATCAGCGGTTTCGCCACCGATTGTCTGGTGATGGTTGCCCGTTTTCACGGCCTGGCCGCACAGCTCGACCAAATCCAGCACCAGCTGGGCATGTCGCCCGCCATCCATCACTGACTGAATGCCGCCAAAAGCCTGAAGCTGAATTGCAAAAAAACTGGAGGCGAATAGGGAGGGTGGTTAGACAGTCGTTATTCACAAGCCGGGACAGATTCAGTTCGTGAGCCTGTCCCGGGCGGTTTTCCTGGGTGGCATAGCAGACCTGTTTTGATCACTCACCGGCCGAAACTTCCCGGATCCCTAAAAATTTAAATTTGATCAGAGCCTTCCCGCCCCTTTAATCACGGCTGTGACTTTCCTCGGCAAACAGGATGCTGTTCTCGATGATTCAGGTGTTGAGTGCAAAAATACGACATAATGCAGAATATAATTTATATTAATCAGCATGTTACAGAACTCTATATAATCTTGAATGTCGTATTTTTGCTTGACTGGAAGTGTTTTTTTTGCTAAATTAACCTAAATATAGGATCACCTTAATTGGTTGAAAGTTATGAATCGCCAGTCATTAAAGTCAAAAGTTGCCACCAAAATAATCCGCTCTAGGCGGGAAGTTTTTTTGCGTTCGGATTTTGATAAACTGGCCGGATACGACCAGATTGGCAGAGTATTGCGCCAGCTAATATCCGAAGGATCGCTAATGAAAGTTGGTTATGGCCTTTATGCGAAAGCTCGACTAAATCGAATTACCGGCAAACCCATGTTGTCCGCCAAAGGAGGATTCGCCCAGGTTGCAAAAGAGGCACTTTCTCGGCTAGGGGTAAAATGGGAATCGTCAAAATCTACTGCAGCTTATCAAGCTGGCTCTACACAAATTCCAGCTAACGCAGAAGTAATTGTTTTTGAACGATTCAATCGCAAGATAGGCACCGACAGATTTGAACTTAAAATGGTTCGTGCTTAATGAGCGTTGTTGATTCATCCATTTTCCTGGATGTAGCGGACGTCTTAGGTATTGGTGTGCCGGCTATCGTTGAAAAAGATTATTGGGCTACTCAATTATTAAAAGAAATGTAACTATTCAGCACCCCTCATTTAAATCTGGAATTTTCTGATTTTTATACCAT
>NZ_JAHHPO010000411.1 GCF_024606365.1 Endozoicomonas sp. ONNA2 | reverse complement strand
TGCCATCCTCGCTACGGGGACGCCCAGTCGGGCGCTATTCTCGGACAGCCTCCCAAACCTGTCAGCGCAGGTTATATACGAAAGGTGTTGGATATCTCCAACATGGGACGAACGAAGCCCCCATCCATCATCGCCGATATGCGACGCCGCAGGCCTGGTGGTGGGAGCAGGTCACACATTCAATGCCTATACGACCACGATCAATGCTCTTGATCAATTATCTGGCAACATCTCTGTGTCAAACTGATGACAAATGATTAGCAGAGATGGATTATGAATATAGAAAATCAGTGGATTTCTAAAGTCATGCGCAACAGTGTTGTCGGTCAGGTCGAAGCACTCAAATCACTGGAGGCCAGAATTAATGGTAGCTTCACTTCTGCCCTGGAGCTGTTGGCCGAGTGTCGTGGACGCGCTATCCTGTTTGGCATGAAGCAGTCTGGTCTGGTGGGGCAAAAGATTGCCGCAACTCTTTATGACACAGGCTTGTCCACCCACATACTGAATGTCGCACAAACCTGGGAAGATAATCTGACGATGATTGGTCCTGGCGACGTTATTATCATGCTGTCGTACAGTGGCAGGACCGGAGAGCTGCTCCGGCTTTATCCGGCCATCCGGCAAATGGGTAATAAAGTGATTGCCATAACCGGTGATCCAACAGGGCCGGTTGCCAGGCAAGCTGATATCGTGCTGGATGCCAGTGTGGTTGAGCGTCATGACGACCGGGAGCAGGCACCCACGACTTATACAACAGTCCTGCTGGCTATTGGCGACCTGTTGGCTGAAACCCTGATTCGCCGACGCCGGTTCAGTTCCCCCGAAGCGCAGCAAAGTGACCAGAAAATGGTGTGGGTACGGGATGTGGTTCACCGTTGTGACCTGGCTGTGGTAACGCCTGACTGCAGTCTTGGGCAGGTGATGCAGACCATGACCAGCCATGGGACCAACCTGTGTCTGGTTATGGAGGGGGGCTTGCTGTGTGGCACCATTACCGATGGTGACCTGCGCCGCAACCTGACGGGCGCTGAGAGTCTGCAGGGTATCAAGGCAAGAAATATCATGAATGGCGCACCGGTCTGTGTTCAGGAAAATATCAGCGCTGAAGAGGCCCAACAGTTACTGAAAGAACAGGATGTTGATACGCTGGTGGTGAAAGATCGTGAGCAGAAGGTAGTGGGCCTTTTGACCAGTGACCGTGTTTAAAACATGACCGGGGGTATGGAGCGATAGGTTGTTTGCGCGTTGTACTGTTTGAGTAGCTAACCCTATGAATTCATATATTTCTGACTCCTTGTACCTTTCTTCTACCCTCATCGCTGTGCAATCAGTGCAGTGGTTGAGCTTTTTAATAGTTCGCGCTGAGCTATCTGGAAACAGACTTTCCGGCATCAGTGACCTACTCCCTCCACTAAATCGGCTCGCCGATTATAGTGGGGGCTTCTGATC
>NZ_JAHHPO010000410.1 GCF_024606365.1 Endozoicomonas sp. ONNA2 | reverse complement strand
TGACCTTTTCTCCCTGATCTGGAAAATCCACCCTGAGCCCCAACGCAACCAGTATGTCCTTATCAAGAGGCCTGGGCTCCGTTTTAAGAGAATCTGAGTTCTCAACCTGAAGAGGTATTTGTTTCTCCAGGTCTTCATCTATATGGCCAAAATGATCAGGTAACTCGCTCGGAAAAAACGCTGCTTTTTCAAGACATGCTACCAACGCCGCCTTGGCTTCGTTCACACGTGTGAGTGGCTGTAGTTCAAAACCGGGAAACTCAAAGGGGTTGAGGAAGAAGCTTCCTTGACACACATTTGACCCACTATCAAAAAAGCGATCAGCGGTTAGTTGAGCAGGTTGGGAGATGGAAACTGACGATCTGTTCCCGGGGTTGATCCTTTTGGTCAATTGAGTTTCATTTGCCGATGCTGGCTCCTGTACACTTCGCTCCGGTAGCAAAGTGGAGGGACTGTTCTCAGGGGCATGGCCCTTCGACAGTGATTGTCCTTCAGCAAGGTTGGTGACTTTGCGACCGAGAGAAATACCAGTGGTTCCATTGGTTATCCCCTCGGTTCCCTGATGAGCGTTATATACATATTTTGAAGCATCAAGACCTGTCGGTTGCATAATATCTCCGTTTGGCAGGGCAGCAGTAAAAATAGTCCTGCTTAAGACAATTGTTAAGATGACAAAAGCAATGCAAGTTGCTAACCAGATGAAATCATATATTTCTGACTGCCTGTGTTGGCCTCGCGGTAACTGCTTCTGCGTTGCTCTGGCTCCTGCATCCAGGCATTCGTGCTATACAACTCCGGTCACATGGCTACGGCCAGTCTCCCTACGTTTTGCCTTGCATAGTACCCCGAGTAGCCAAAAATATTCGATCCCATATGGCCAGCTACCTGGTTAACAAGATGATTTAGCTGATTGGACCATTAGCTCAGCAAATAGTTCACATTATTGTCAGGACATCAGATGTGGATGTCAGTGCTAATCTTTCAGGTTGTGACCTACTCCCTCCACTAAATCGGCTCGCCGATTATAGTGGGGGCTTCTGATC
>NZ_JAHHPO010000409.1 GCF_024606365.1 Endozoicomonas sp. ONNA2 | reverse complement strand
GTTCCGTTGGGAGAGGTAATGCGACGACGCAGCTCGGCTACATCATCATCACCGCCAGCATGGCCGGATAAATACCTGCACAACCATTCTGCCCAATCGTGGTGCCAAAAGAAGCGGCAAAGTTGGCCACGCCTTCAGCAACCCCAAGGCGCTGAGTCAGGGTCTGAATGGTCAGCGGCATGGTGCCCGCACTGCTCCGGGAGGTAAAGGCAAAGGTCAGAACCGGCAAGGTTTTCCTGATGAACTGAATGGGGTTGGCACCTGCCACGGCAACCATGATCAGGTGCACCACAAGGACGGCTATCAGGGCTGCATAAGAGGCGATGACAAACTGCAGCAGTTGCAGAATATCGGTGAAGTTACTGCCTGCCACCACTTTGGTCATCAAGGCCAGAATGCCGAAGGGTGTCAGCCGCAATACCATTGTCACAATGCGCATGACAATGGCGTGGGCAACATCAACGGATTGCTCAAAGCGGCCTGCGACTTCAGGCTGATTGCGATGCAGGCCCAGTACCGCGACACCAATAAAGGCAGAAAAAATCACCACGCCGATAATGGAAGTGCTGCGGGCTCCGGTCATATCCATAAACGGATTGGCAGGGATCAGGCTAACCAGCATATCGGGAATTGAGAGGTTTTCTACCCGGGTCATTGTGGATATCAGCTGCTCACCACGAGCCGCTTCACGCACCCCGGAAGTAATGGACTCGGCAGTCAAACCAAAGCCAAGGGCAGAAATAATACCAATGACGGCAGCAATGGACACGGTCATTATCAGCAAGGTCAGAACCCAGCCGCTGATCTTGCCCAGGGTGCCGACACCTTTCAGCCTCAGGATGGCTGAGATCACCGAGACCATGACCAGGGGTACGACAATCATCTTCAACAGGCCAACATAGCCGTTGCCAACAATGCTGAACCAGCTGATCGACTCGGTCAGGGTTGTAGAAGGGTAACCATAAAAAAGCTGTAAGCAGACCCCGTAACCAACGCCCATACCCAGGGCGATAAAGACCCGTCGGGTGAACGGCAGGTCTTGTTTCTGTAAACGGTAAAGCAGGTAGAGCAAGGCTACCATGATAAAAATATTGACCAGTACTGCTATAGGCATGGTTATTGTCCCTTCTGGTATTAAAATGCGTCACGATCCTTGGCCTTTTCACGGGCCACATCACGGGAGATCAACCCCTTTTTCATCAGATCCGTCAGACACTGATCCAGGGTTTGCATGCCAAGCCCACCGCCGGTCTGGATGGCCGAGTACATTTGGGCAACCTTGTCCTCCCGAATCAGATTTCGAATACCGGCAGTTCCGAGCATAATCTCATGGGCGGCTACCCGCCCTCCGCCGTTTTTCTTCAACAGTGTTTGCGAGACCACCGCCTGGAGTGATTCCGAGAGCATGGAACGCACCATGGACTTCTCTTCCGCCGGGAAGACATCGACGATACGGTCGATGGTCTTTGCCGCCGAGGTGGTGTGCAGCGTACCGAACACCAGGTGACCGGTTTCCGCAGCCGTCATGGCCAGACGGATGGTTTCCAGGTCACGCATCTCACCGACCAGAATAATATCCGGATCTTCCCGTAAAGCTGCACGCAGGGCGTTACTGAAGCTATGGGTATCCCGATGCACTTCCCGCTGATTAACCAGACACTTTTTCGGGGTGTGGATAAATTCGATGGGGTCTTCAATGGTCAGGATATGCTGGTATTTGGTGTCATTAATGTAATCCATCATGGCCGCCAGTGTGGTACTTTTACCAGAGCCGGTAGGTCCGGTCACCAACACTAACCCCCTGGGTTTATCGGCAATGGTTTTAAATACCTGTCCCATGCCCAGGTCATCCATGGTCAGTACTTTACTGGGGATTGCCCGGAACACCGCCCCCGAACCCCGGTTCTGGTTGAACGCATTCACCCGAAAACGGGCAACGCCCGGGACTTCAAAGGAGAAATCAGCTTCCAGGTGCTCTTCCAGATCTTTACGCTGTCTGTCGTTCATGATGTCAAAGATCAAACCATGAACTTCCTTCTGTTCCATGGGCGGCAAATTGATCCGGCGGACATCGCCATCGATTCGAATGATCGGCGGCAGTCCTGCCGACAGATGCAGATCCGAAGCCCCCTGTTTATAGCTGAACGCCAACAGCTCAGTGATATCCATTTATTATCCCCCTTACCCCGGGAAGCAGGTAAACTATGGGGCTGTCCGGGAAGAGTGCTATTCCCGCACGGCCTTCCTGCCATTTTATTTGCCCGGTAATGTACAGATGACCTTATTACAAAACCGCTTGCAACGGGTTTATGACCGAATTCATCAAGCTGAGCAAGCCAGCCATCCCCACGGGCAAGTGCAACTGCTGGCCGTCAGCAAAACCAAACCTTC
>NZ_JAHHPO010000408.1 GCF_024606365.1 Endozoicomonas sp. ONNA2 | reverse complement strand
CCGATGGCATGCACACACTGTCGGTGAACACCGCCCGCCCCGAGCTGCGCCAGCAGTTCCACCAGCAGTATCTGAAGCATCATGAACAGCTCAGGCAGATGCTTTCACGCTATCGCATTCCGCTGCTGGAGATTAACTGCGCCATCCCTTCTGCCCGGCAGTTGCTGGGGCTTTACGGCGTCAGGAGGAACAACCGGGAGCTGGCCTGGTGAGAATATATCCGCAAGCATGGGTGTTTGCCGTCTGTTTTGAACCGCCACAGAGGACTTAGTCATGGCACTGCAAAATCCTCTGGATCAACTCCGCCCGAACCATCTCCCGGACCCTGTGGGATTATGGCCTCCGGCCATTGGTTGGTGGGTTTTGGCGTTTATCGGTATTGCCCTGGTGACACTGGTCACCTTCTATTTCTGGCGTCGCTGGCAGAAAAACCGTTACCGCTCTGAGGCACTGCTGCAGGCCAGGCGAATACACGCGGACTATCAGCTTCATCAGTCGCTGCACCGACTGGCCAATGAATCCAATGAACTGTTAAAACGGGTGGCCTTGCATGCGTTTCCCACCGGTGAGGTTGCCGGTCTGTCCGGGGCTTGCTGGAGCCAGTTTCTGGCGGATACCGGCGACATCCCCGAATTCCTCAACCACAGCGCCTTTAATAACGACCGTTACAACCCGCAGATACCACTGACGCTCCCCCACGGCACTCCCGACGAGATGCCAGCAAACGTATATGAACTCACCCGGCGATGGATAAAAAGACACCATGCTTGAGCTTCAATGGCCCTGGATACTGATTGCCCTGCCCTTACCCCTGTTGGTTTATCGATGGGTAAAACCGGCCAGTAGTGATAATGATGCTGCGCTGTATACGCCTTTTTATGGACAACTGTCGCTCATAATAGGTGAGCAACGGACAGAACAAGAAACGCCTTCGGGCAAACGACTCATTCTGCCCGGTCTGATCTGGCTGCTGCTGCTTATTGCTGCCAGCAAACCGGTCTGGCTGGGAGACCCCGTTGAGATACAGGACAGTGGCCGGGACCTGATGATGGCTGTTGACCTCTCAGGCAGCATGGAGATCAATGACATGGTGTTCAATGGCCGCCAGGTTGACCGGCTGAGCGCCACCAAAGCGGTGGTCAATGATTTTATCCAGCGACGGCGTGGGGACCGGCTTGGACTCATCCTGTTTGGCACCCGGGCCTATCTGCAAACACCGCTGACCTTTGACCGGGAAACGGTCAGGACACTGCTGAATGAGTCAGCCATCGGGATGGCGGGCAACAAGACCGCGATCGGGGACGCCCTGGGTCTTGCGGTCAAACATCTTCGTAAACGCCCCGAGGATAGCCGGGTACTTATATTGCTGACTGATGGTGCCAACACCGCTGGAGAAATCTCACCGCTGCAGGCCGCACAGATTGCCCGGGAAGAAGGCATCAAG
>NZ_JAHHPO010000407.1 GCF_024606365.1 Endozoicomonas sp. ONNA2 | reverse complement strand
GACGCAGTTGAACACCTGGTCTAAAAATCACACTGGGCAATGTGTAAGGAGTTCAATGAAACAGAATAGGTGCTCAAGTAAACCAGAATACGCAGCAGGACAGAGGATTGACCGAATTTCGCAGCTCGCCCATTGGGTGAATGCGATAATTTAGATCAACACTACTCCTGCAAGGTATTAAACCAATTTCATGAAGCTCAACTGTGGAATATAAGATGATTGAAGGTATCATCGTGAGCCCGTCAGGCTTAAGCGTCCGTAGTCAGGATTGCGAGAGATTGAGGATAAAAATTTCTGATTCTGAGAAAAATAGCGGGCTATTTATCGAAGAAATAGGAATTTTTAGACTAACTTATCGCAAACGCAGCAAGTCAGTCTTAAGTCCAACAGGTCAGTCTTAAGTCCAACAGGCTTCCAGGTCCTTAAGTATTTTTCCACCCCACGGTTTTTAATCGGTCAGCAGTGAGCATGGATCATCGCAATGGCATACTCTCACATTCGTTTTATCCCCTATCACACCCCCACAATTTACATGAGCACCAGCGTACAGCATGAGCTGCCTGCTGGCTTACTGCTTGATTATCGGGAACAGCAAACGATTTTTCGACAGTTTCCCGATATGAAGGTAGTGGCGGGTCTTGTTGACAGGGATAAGGTGCTGGCACAGAAGCCACCCATCTATACTGTAAAACTGGCCGGTCAGCCTGAAAACCTGAAAATGGTGAAAGGTGATGCGGATGTTTTCGCCCGCATTCAACGCACCCTTACCGCCCTTGAACTGGCTGTCACGACGCTGGAATACCGGAAAGATCTGAAGAAAGATGGCGTCCTTAATATTTTTGCCATGCCGGAGTTTTTCTTTCGTCCCCCGGAAGAACCACGCTCCTATCCGGCTGACATGTATAAGGCCATCTCTGATGTATTAACCCAGACGATTGCCACCAAAAAAGCACTGAAACACTGGCTGGTGATTCCCGGCACCATTATGTGGACCAGAGAGGAACCTCACCCGGCAGGCTTTGATGAAAATGTTCTGGTGGACAACAATACGGCACTGGTCATCAATGGCGGTATTGAGCTAGGCGGCGGCGTCAAGGTCGATAAGCTTCGGCCAATCGATACTGATGGTATGCCGTCCTACCGGATGTCTACCGAAAAGTTCAAACCCAAAGGTATTAAATACGACGGCGAGTGGATAAATCAGGCTGAATATTTCAAGCGCTCGGGTATGTGGCCTAATGTTTCTGAACATATCATCGATTTTCGCAACGTAAGAATGGGTATGGAGATCTGCGCCGATCATAACACCCTGAAAGCCTATCCTTTTGTCACCAAAGATATCGTTGCGCAGCTTCTGGTCTCATGCGGCAGGCCGTTAATCAAAAAGTATGTTGTCACTACGGAAAATGGCATTTTCATGCGGGTCGACGGGCATCACGGCTCAGGCGTTCGCTGGGAATTAAGAGTGGTCAAAGGCTACCAGAACACTAACAGCACCCTCACCGATTTTGATCGCTGGCACGACACCAGCTACCCAGATCTGGTGCCAACTGACATGGAGGCCATGACGGAGCCAAACCCGTTTGTGGAACACGAGATTCCCTTTACAGAGGGACACCCCCTGTACTGGGTCCCCCCAAAAGATGCGAATATGAGGGACTGGGCTTATTACAAACAAGGCATCACATTTTATGAACCTCGTGAAATTTAAGAGAAGTATGGGTTATGGATTTCAACACATTATCTCAGTTGTTTGGCATACAGAACCAGGCACTCAAGCACAAAACCCTCTCGTTAAAAAGCAACGACCTGCCTGACTCACTCAATTCGTTTTTCACCCGGGGTTACGAAAATCGTGCGATCAACCTGAACAGCATTGAACTCGTTGAGTATGATGAAGACAAACAGTCCATTCGAATTAAAGGCAAAAGCGCTTATCTGAACGTTCCCAATGTCGAAACGGAACTGATCAGCTGGATAGACGACGATGTAAATGTCCAGATGGTCACTTACTATAAACTGCTTGATGAAAACCCTGGTCCCAACGATTGGCGATTTTCAAAGAGCTTCCCTCAGCTGCCTAAGACCCCAGATGAAAATGAATTCCTGCTGTTCAATCGCCAGACCGGCGAGAGCTGGCAGCCTGAACGTGTTCCTCTCGATGATTTTAGCTTTTTCAATGCTTCTTTTGTTGTTAGCAGCGGCAACCTGATCGATCCTCGTGACCAACGCCAGCTAAATACTGGCATAAACTTTATTGGCATGGTTCGCCCTGAAGGCCCTGTGGCTATAGCCGCCAACGCCTTTCAGGTCACCACCGCACTAACCGTCTCCGGAACCATCCGGCCACCGGTTCAAGGAGAAACACCCACTGATCTGAAAGCCCGTTTCCAGCAAGATGGCAGCAACTTCCTGTTTCCCTGGCATGTGGCTAATCAGATGGAAGGTACTGTACCGGGCATACTGCTGACCATTGAGGTGGGGATCAACAGCGTTTTTGGTCAGAAAGTCATTCAAATAAAAGGCGATAGCCTTATCGTCTACACACCCATCAGTGATGAGTGGGTTCTGACTGATACTAATCCGGCATTTCGACCAGTTCAGGCGTTTAACGGGTCTGTAGCCCTTCCCAATGCTGGCATCCAGACAAACCTTAGTATGCCGTACGAACCCGGTATCAATGAGTGGTATGGCATTGCCGAATGCGAAGGGCTATCTCTAACCAATCTTTCATCCATGGCCGGCATCAGTGGCAGCGACAATGGTTTTATTGATCACCTTCCAAACGAACTACAAAAACTAGTAAAGGGGCTTGGAAAGTTGGAACTGACTGGTTTCAGTCTGCTGGTCAATTATGCCCGATTGAGCGACATCTGCGTCAAAGATGCTACCGTTGTCGTCGGCATGCCCGAACTGGACTGGGAAATATGGCCCGACCTCTTCACCTTAAGCAGCATTGCCTGTACCTTCAAGGTTCGCAACCCATTCTCTAACAAGGATCGACGAACAACCACCAAACTCACTGCAAGGATGAATATCGGGAGTGTAGGATGTAGCGTGACCGCTGATTCTTCCGATGGTTTTGCGCTGTACGCCACAAAGGACAGCGGGGAAAGTATTCCGCTTGGACAACTGCTGAACAAATACGCCCCGGAAATCCCTCTGCCGGCTGACATGACTATCAGCACGCTCAGGCTTGGCGTAGAACCTGGTCGATCATACAGTATGGCTATGACCATGGATGGTGAGGATGGCTCTTTTTCTATTCCCGTCGGCCCCACCACTCTGGAAGTTGATGATGTTTCCATGTACATCGCATACCAGCAGAGTCAGGGTTTCCGCGGCTCGGTCAGTGGTAAGATGATGCTTAACAAGAATGAGCTCCGGCTGACCTACAGCACCCCCGGTGATGTGCTGATCTACAGCTATATCCCGAAAACTTCCCTCAGCGAGATACTGGCAACGTTGACCGCTGGAGAGCTGTCTTTACCAAAATCCTTTGATCTGGATTTTGTGGAGAACACCATTCAATTGCACAAAACCGGTTCTGACTACAGTTTTCTGCTGGCCACTGAAGTGAATGACATAGGTACGCTGGCTTTACATATTGGTAAACAGTCTGGCCAATGGGGTTCAGCATTTGGTCTGGTTTTGAACGAGCCTGAACTCTCAAAGCTACCGGGTCTTAAAGCGCTCAGGGTCATCGACGACAAACTCACCCTGAGCCAGTTGACCCTGTTGGTTTCCAGTTTTGACAGCCCCGGTTTTACCTTTCCGGAACTGGCGTCTTTCAGCAACCCATCCCTGAATGCCTCCTCGATTCCAATGCCAACCAGTGGCGGCGTGGTAAAAGGCTTTAACGGGCACGCGACTCTGACACTGGATACCAAAGCCAAAGACATGAAACTACTAAAACAGGTGCTTGGGCTTGATCCGTCTTTGCTGGTAACCTTGCAGGTCGCCACCAACCCATCGGATGCAACACGAGTGTTCACCTCCATCAATACCAGTCTGCTGGGTAAACACCCGCTATCCGCCCAGTTTGGTTTTCTGACAGAAAAAGGACAAGTGTCGCTTTATCTGACAGGTCAGCTGACCGTTAAGATTCAGAAACAACCGGTCAACTTTAATATGGCCATGAGCCTGCTACCGGGGGGGATTTACTTTGCCGGTTCAGCACTGGGCAGCCTTCATTTCGGCAATATAAAACTGAGTAATATGGGGCTGGCAATGGGCATCAATTGGGGAGGCATTCCCAGTCTGGGTATCGCTGCTCAGATCGATACCAAACGGTTCAGTTCGTCCATCGCGGTTATTGCCGATTCAACCGATCCGTCAAAAAGTGTTTTGGCGGGTTCCATCAGCCAGCTGAGCCTCGCGGATATTACTGAGGAATTTGCCAAAGTAGCCCATCTGCCCAAAGAGGTTAATCAGGCCTTCAAATCGATCAAACTCCGCTCAGTCCGAACCTTTTCCATTACCGCCAATACCGTATCGGCACTGGACAGCAAAGATCACGAGGCGGTATCCAATGCCTTCAGTCATGAAGGCGTCGTTATTCCCGCCAGTGCGGAAATGTTGCTGATTGTCGTAAGAAAGCAAGGACGCATCTGGAGTTTGACGGATATGTCTGAGGGAATGCGCCACTATACCGTGACGCTGAAAGATAAGATGCTGGAGGTGGCTGTAACACCACAGGTGTATATTGCCCCGATTGGCGCACGTATGGGAGAACTGACGTTTACCCAGGGTTATTACCTGTCTGGGTGCCTGCAAATTCTTGGCGAACGCTGGGCCACACAAGTGGAAATCAGTGACCGCAAAGGTATTGCTGCAACGTCGTATATAACCAAACCCATCCAGATTGCTAGCAAGGATTTTTTCCGATTCAGCGACTATGACGACAAGAAAGGCCCGATGATCAGTCTTTCTTCCTTCAAGCAGCCCAAACATGAGATCAAGGCGCTGAGAAATCCGCATATAGCACTCAGTGGCAGACTGAGACTACTGGGGCAGGAGTCCGCGACCCTGGCCAATATTACTGCTAAAGGTGTAGTCATTATTGTCGAGTCTGATACTTCCATCACCCTCAAAGAGAACTTTATTCAAGGCCGTTATGATTTGGACTGGAAGATTGAAGGTTCCCTGGGTTCGCTGACGGATATGTTCCTAAGCGGCGCTATCCATTTCCTGCTGAATGGCAAATTTGAGCTGGCCAGGCTACTGAATGTAAAAGCCGATCTGGGTAAGCTGAAGATTAAAACATCGGCCAGTACCGATCTGGAAATGGGCTACCAGAATAATAAAGCCTATATCGAGCTGGATGGTCGGTTCACTTTTGCTGGAGAACACTTTTCTTTCAATATCGAAGCTTCAGCCAAAAATACCCAGTTGGATAAACTGGGCAAACTGGTGCTGAATGAAATCAAGACCATAGTGGCTGATTTATACGACACTGCTGAAGAGTGGCTCAATGCATTGGATGACGGTGTTATAGAAATATCAAAAGCGGCTGGCTCGGTGGGCAAAGCCCTGAAGTCTGGCTATAAACAAACCTCGAAAGAGACCACCCGGTTGCTGAACAAAAGTGGCAGAACAGCGGAGGAGATCGGCAATGAGCTGAAACACGGTTTCAATACCAGCGCCCAGGGCGCAGCTAAGCTGTTGAAGGATGTTGGGCATGACGCAGACAGCGTCACCCGGATGCTGCAAAAGAGTTTCGGCTGCGGGGCCAAGGATATTACCAAAACTTTGAAAGACATCGGCCACAGCGCCAATACCGTGGCAAAATCGCTTAGAAAAGTGACCCGCGCCTCGCCTTCGGTTATCGCCAAAGAGATGAAGGCGGCAGGTGTTAATGGCCATGATATAGGAAACGCTTTGAAGAATATCGGAGAAAGTGATGAAGCGGTGGGCAAACTGCTCAAAGGTGCCGGATTTGCCGTCAAGGACGTCTCCAAAGTGCTGAAAAACACCTTGCGTGTTGATTCCGAAAAGGCGGCTAAATACCTGCGAAGTGCCGGTTTTGGTTCCAAAGATATCGCCAAAATGCTCAAGGCCGGGGATCTGTGGAACAAAGGACATAAGAGTGTTGCAAAAGCCATGAAAAAAGCCGGGTTTGGCAAGGGGACGGTCAAAAGCGCCATGAAAGCCGCAGGGTTTGCCAAAAAGAAAGTAGAGGAGGCGTTTAGCTGGCTGAAATTCTGATCGGCAGGTACACAGGGAACAACCCTGTGTACCTCACTATATGAAATTGCGTCCTTGACCTGGTATTCGTGTCTGACAATTACTCCACCATCACACTGGAAACTGAAGGGCTGGCCTGAGACAAAGTCCGGGCCGTTTCAAGAATATCCTGCCATTCATTAAAGGCCGCTTCGAACCAAACCTTCTCCAGAATCAGTTGCTCTGCTGTTGTCGCCGCCGATAGTTTATCGGCGACGCCATTCGCCTCCTGTTTAATGCTGCCTAACGTTGTCTGAAGCGTCTCAAGCGCATTAGTGATACAGGTGCAATCATTGATGACTGTACCAACACTTAACAAAAGCGCTTTCAGGGAGACTACCTGCTTCTGGTCATCGGACAGTTCTGCCTGATCGGATGCTATTTTTGCCTGACTCTTTTTAATAGAGTTCTCAAGATCCGATACCGCCTGCTCTGCCTCAACAATAGAGCTGACACCAATGCCCGCCAGAATTAACGACAGGCCACCGGTAACTGGCGCAAGGACAACACCAAAGACCGTCTCGAAGATGCCTTTCTTCTCTGCTGATTTCGCTTTACTGATCGCTTCCCGTGCTGTGTTAATCTGATTTTCCATATCGGCGATTTGCTCATTAGCCAGGGCAATGTCCGCCTGCAGCTGCGATTCCTGTGCCTGTATCTCGCTGATGATCTGATTCAGATTCTGTTGCGCATCTGCTACCTGCTTTGCCCAGTCGTTTAGCGCCGTATTGTATCCCAGGGCGCTCTGCTCAAGGGTATTAACATGGCTTGCAATGCCATTGACCAAGGCAATCAGATTATTTTGAATGTCGGTATCAATATCATTGCCGAGCTGGGCAAAGTACTGATCTGCCAGTGGTTTAGCCTGTACAAACTCATTAGCAGTGGTAATCACAGCATCCAATAGCGTTTGGTTAAAATAGAGGTTACCACTGAGCCGCCAGTCTCTTACCAGTTTCTGTAGGGCATCCAGCCCTGATTGCACCTTGTCATACCATTGTTCATTAGACTGACCAGTCCCGGAAGCTTGGGAAATCCAAGTCTCAACAACGGCCTGACAAGAAGAGTTTAACAACACCATGGCACTGAGTGAGTTAGAAACCCGAGACGAAATGGTTTCACTGGCACTGTCTGACATAATGAAATCCTGCTGGAAAAAAGAAAAGCGACTCCTGATCTACAGAAGCCGCCCTATCATCACGCTGCTGCCGGAGTTACTTCCTTGGTTTCCACAGTCACCGTGGCGCCAGCCAACTGCTTGGCCAGCTCAACTGCAGCAACCCACTCGTTTTTGGCTGAATCGGTCATCACTTTCTCCATAATAATGGATGACATATCCGCACCGGAATCCAGCTTGTCGATCACGCCCTGCAATTCATCACCAAACAGTTTCCATGTAGTTTCAAAGTCCGATAGCGTGCTGGTCGACAGCTCGATAGCACTGACGACCGCGCTACTGGCATTGGACAGGCCCTGAAGAGCGATGATCTGTTGCTGGTCTGCCGATTTTTGCTTTTGCTCTTGGGCTATCTTGTCGTAATCGTCGTTGATTTGTCCTTGAATGACACCCCAGGTGACCGCACCGCCAATAATGGAAGCTGCGCCCATTGCTGCAATGCCACCGGAAACAACCGCTGCCGTTCCAGCCGTGGCAACCGTTAGGGCCACACCGGCGACCAGCATAAAGACACCGACACCCACCGCTACCTGGGCATAGACCAGGTCTTTGTTAAGTTTTTCAATAGCGGCCCGGTTATTGGCAATGGCGTTATCCATATTTTCAATATCGGTTTTCAAATCAATGATGGTCTGCTGAATATTACTGGCACCCGTGACCAGGTCATCATGGGCTGACTGCATCTGGCTACCCCAGGCCGTCAGCTTGGCCTGCATCTCCGTGACTACGGCTTGCTTTTTCCCAACCTCGGTGGACAGGTTCTGCATAATGGCCTTGGCCTGTACGACAGTTGCATTATCGCTGCCGCTGGCGCCAGGGTCCTGGTCATACAACTCGTGTATCGCCGTCACAGAGGCATTAAAGGTGGCGCTATAATCAATAATCTGCGCAGGAATAGATGCAGACACTTCCGGAGCAAGATTATCAACCCAGTCTTTTGCCACGGACTTGGCGGTATCCAGTTTGGCATTCAGGTCGTCAAACCATTCTGGCTTTACACTTGGTGGCGTGAACTGGGTATTAATAATGGCGTGACATTGGGCAGTAATGACATGAACCGCCAGAAAAGCTGACTGTGTTGACTGTTGTGTGCTGTTCAGTTGTGTGTTGTTTGACATGGTGAAGTCCTTTTTATTCGTGATTCATTAGGGAAATAGTCTTATCTTCACAGTTTACCAGTATACTATTGCCCACTTGGGGAGCCTGATGTAACTGGTTTGCAAAGTCGGTGATGGTTTGCCAGGAAGCGGCGGCGATTTCTGCTGTCTGTAAATCAAACAACAGTGATGGGTCAGAGCCAGCGTTAATAGCATTTATAGCTGAGCTGAGTTTATCGATCTCATTCTGCCATAGCAGCGATAAAGCGGGCAAAGAACTGTCCAGACTGAGAAAGGATTTCTCAAGGGTGTTCAGCTGTTGCAACACCGCCTTGGTGATCGCTGTGGCTTGGGCGGCCTGGGTTGCCTTATTTTGCAGCTGAGTCAGTTTATCGAGTTGAGTTTGAACATCTGAAGCATTTTTCAGGGTGTTATATACGCCTTCGCCAATACTCAGCAAACCCGTGGCTATGGTCAGGTAGGGCACCGAAGAAGCGGTTTCCATCACGACGCTGTAAGCCATTTTCACCAGACTCTGGACATAGGTCTTTCCTGCCCGAAGATCTGCGGAATTCACTTCAGCACCAAGGCTGGCAATGGAGTTGGTCAGTTCACCAATCGCCTCGGCAATCCGGGTCATTTCCGCCTCTTCACCGGACAACGCCTGCCAACCCTGGCTGATACTATCATCCAGCAGAAATACCCGGTCACTGACATTCTTATAGGCATCTGAAAACCCGGCATTGGCATTATTAGTGGTATTCATGCTGGCCGTGGCAGTACTCTTAAGACTTTCGAGCATACTTAGCCAGTCATCAGTGCTACTTAACTGCTTGTACTGGGTGGCAAAGGCAGCAAACAGCGTCTGATAATCTACGAATGAAACAATAATGCTTGCCATAATATCCGGCTTCTGACGCATAAAGGCATTCATTACGTCCCGGAGATATTCAGAACGGCTACGGGCCGAAGCCAACCAATCAGGGTCGGAGGCTACATGGCCGATCACAAAGCTGTTGCAGGTATTGGCGAAGTTTGAAACGCCTCGGATATCGTTATAAACTTCTGTCAGCATATTGATGGCAGTGTCAACATGAGGGTTTAACATAACGGGTACCCCTTCAGGATCTGATATCCAGATAAGGATCAAAGGTCATGCTTTTGCCATCTATCACCAGTACCGTGGAATATTGCTGAATACCCGTGGTGCCTCGGGCCTCTACCCTGGCTTCCCAGTAAATGTCTCCCTCTATGCCCTGTCTCTTAGGTACACATACGCTGTCATTGATCATCTGGCCGGTAAAGCTGCTGATGCTGACCTCATTATCCTGGGAGATAGGCACTACCCTCCAGCAGATCAGCTGCCCATCATGACAGGCGGTTTTCAGTTCCGCCTGTCCTTCATTTCCAGATCCCATGTATTTATTGGTATCCACCAGGTAGACATTACTTTGCAAGTCATTGCTGGCTAATGCGGCAGAAGCGTCTACCACGATCAATACTTGAATGGTTTTCATAGGTTCCTTCTTTTTTGTTTATAAGAATGATGACCAAGCACTACTCAACATCAAGATACGGAGAAAAACTGAACGGTTGCCCGTTCACATTGATAGAAATCTGATAAAAATAACGACCAGAGCCGCCATTGGTTTCTACCCGGCCTTCCCACGCTTCATCACCTGACGGTTGCGGAACACAAACTGACTGGCTGACCATATCACCGGAAAAGGCTGTGATAGTGACCTGACTGTCAGAGGAAATCCCGGTCGCGCACCAGCTGATTAGCTGCCCATCTTCTGCCACTGTTTGGAGCTGGCAAGTCCCTTCCTGCCAGGAGCCAAGCCACCGGTTGGAATCAATCATGTAAACATTGTTTTCAATGGCAGCCGAACTTAACGCCCCGGAAGAGTCAATGACAACGAGGATTTTTATTTTCTTCATAATCTGTACCAATGTTTTGCGGCCATGATTACACAACTGGTTTTGCATTAAAAGAGCGTTTTTTGTGCAAAAATAATATTTTAAAGCTTTGGCAATCTCCTCATGCTGAACAAACTCCTTACC
>NZ_JAHHPO010000406.1 GCF_024606365.1 Endozoicomonas sp. ONNA2 | reverse complement strand
TACTTGTTTTTTATTGACTGCACCTTGGTTTTACCAGAAATTAGCCCGGCAACGCCCGTTCCATGCCATTGTAGACCAGCCTCGGTAATTGATGTCCTGCAGATGTGGAACGAAAGGTTGTTATTTGTCTTGACCGGCATATAGAGCGCAGAGATGGAAGAGTATCCAGACTTCGAAGAAGATTTTGAAAAAACGGCCAGAACCAAAAAGCGTTATCGCACCCGCCAGATCGACTATGAGAAAAAAAGGTCGAAAGCGGAACTTCACCTTGAACGCAAACGGTTACGGGAATTACTTGGAGACGAGCACCTGGTCTTTGACCACTGGTAAACTGACTCCCGTTACTGATCGGTTCCCTCCTCAACCCAGGGGCTGCAGTTGGTCAGCCCGCTTCGATGTTATTTTTGCTGACAACCGATTACCCGGACCGCTTTGCGACGAGCGGGAAATCTGGCCCATCACCAACCGTGACATGACTAAAAATCCAGCAATAGCCGCATATTTATTCCAAATGACGAGTACTACTTTATATAACACAGTGTCACTTATCTGCTGATCGCCGTATATTCAGTAAAAAGCGCTCTGATAAGCCATACTTTTTCAGCCTTTTAATATGAATCAGTAATGAACCAGGTGTTCAGCCAGAGCGCAGAATGACCTTTTATCAGGAATTACCCAATGCGAATTGCGCTACTTTCCCGTAACGAGCGGTTATACTCATCCCGCCGCATCATTGAGGCTGCAGAAGCCAGAGGTCATACGATTGATGTTATTGATATTTTGAGTTGTTATATGAATATCAATGACAAACACCCCAGTATTCACATGAAAGGGGTTCAATTGCCTAACTATGATGCTGTGATTCCACGCATTGGTGCCTCCAACACCTTTTACGGAACGGCGGTTCTTCGCCAGTTCGAAATGATGAACTGCTACTCGCTGAATGAGTCTCTGGCCATTGCCCGCTCCCGTGACAAGTTACGATCAATGCAACTGCTGTCGCGTAAAGGCGTTGGCTTGCCGGTGACCGGTTTTGCCAGCGGTCCGGGCGATATACCTGACCTGATCGATATGGTTGGCGGTGCTCCTTTGGTAATCAAATTACTGGAAGGCACCCAGGGTATTGGCGTGGTCCTTGCCGAGACCCGAAAAGCGGCAGAAAGTGTCCTGGAGGCATTTATGGGCCTGAAAGCCAATATAATGGTTCAGGAATACATTAAAGAAGCCGGTGGTGCCGATATTCGCTGTTTTGTGATCGGCGACAAAGTCATCGCAGCAATGAAACGCCAGGCCCCGGAAGGCGAGTTCCGCTCCAACATTCACCGAGGCGGCAGTGCCAGCCTGGTGAAGTTGACTAAAAGCGAACGTGCCACTGCGGTGAAGGCGGCAAAGGCCATGGGTCTGAGACTGGCCGGGGTGGATATTCTTCGCTCCAATCGGGGCCCTCTGGTAATGGAGGTCAACTCGTCTCCGGGTCTGGAAGGTATTGAACGGGCAACTGCCAACGATGTAGCCAACTGCATTATTGAATACATTGAAAATAAACATCACCGCACCAGTAAAACGCGGATCACCGGGTAAAACCCTTTGACCAACCCACCATCACTCTGATTAAAAAGCACCCGAGTGATGCTTTTCAACCCCGGTATCTTCCTTTCAGGCTTGATGCTCGGGGGCTGGAGTCTTCCATGGAAAGAGCACAACCCCTGGAACTATTTGGCCATTCCATTTTGCCAGGTACACGACAACAACTTAATATTCCTGTCGTCAGACTCTACACCGATACGCCTATTGATCTCAGGATTGAGGTTATTCATGGCCGAAAAAAAGGCCCACGCCTGTTAGTGACGGCGGCCATTCATGGTGATGAACTCAATGGTGTAGCCATCTGTCGACAAATCCTTGGCCACAAAAACCTGTCCAACATCTATGGCACCCTGATTGTTATTCCCGTTATTAACCAGCTCGGATTCATCCAGCAAATCCGCTACCTGCCGGATCGCAGGGACCTGAACCGTTGCTTTCCTGGATCCAGCAAAGGGTCTCTCGGTGGAAGGCTCGCCAACCTGATTACTACGGGTATTTTTCCACACGTTGACTATGCCCTGGACCTTCACACCGGAGCCATTCACAGAACGAATCTGCCGCAGCTGAGAACCGACCTGACCAATGAGAAATGCCTTGGTCTGGCCAGAGCCTTTGGTGCGCCGGTGATCCTCCACTCATCTCTGAGAGATGGCTCTTTCCGCCATGCGGCCAATGAGTACAACATTCCGGCACTGGTTTATGAAGCAGGTGAAGCATTACGACTGGAAGAGGCTTCCATCAAACTGGGCTTCAAAGGCGTTATACGGGTCATGCGCCACCTGAAAATGCTGCCCGGAAAACCAGTCAAGGCACCGGCTATCCAACCCTGGGAGTGCAACCAGAGCCAATGGCTGAGAAGCTCAAGGGACGGATTGGTGTTACTTCATATCAAGCAGGGTCATCTGGTCAAGGAAGGCGACACAATGATGACTATTGTCAACCCATTTGACGCCACTGACAGTGAAAGCATCACTGCACCGTTTGATGGTGTTGTTATTGGCCTTAGCCAGCTGCCACTGGCCAACGAAGGCGATGCACTGGTTCATCTTGCCAAGATCAGCAGCACCCTGGCAGATACCGAGTATGATCAGGAAGTGATTGAAGAAGTGCTAGACTTGGGCGTTGCCCAACTCCCGGTACCTGAAAATCAGGTTTAACCGGAATAGACAAAGGGGGAGGCTGATGTGCACGTTGGGTATTAGCGACGCATAAGGTGTCTTAACACTGACCCGGCAAATTTCAGCGTGGCAGAAAAGGTACCTGCACCAGAGCTGGCCAGATGCAAGGTTCTTACCTGAGAATGGGGATAAGCCGAAGGGTACGATTTTACCGGTTGCCTCACTTGTGACATAAGTGGGAACTGCCGGAAAACAGGGTTTGCGGAGGATGGATTGTAACCAGCAGCCGAACCTGTCGACCACGGGTTAGCGGGGATAGGGAAATCAGGAGGATTACACCTGGTCAGAACATCAACCCTGGCGGGCGTGATTAGCTGCAATTCGGGTAGACGGGCATCTTCCGTTTGTACCACTGAGCGCCACGCCTGAAAAGGCATCAGTATCTCATTATTCTGCCAGTCTCTTTGGTTCAATTTCAGAACCGGTTGCCTGCGGGCAGCTTTGAGTTCAGTAAGATATTGCTGTTCATCAACATTTGCAGCGCCACAGGAATCTGAATATATATCCTCAATCGTTATGTCGTCAGAAGCCTGTTTGTTGATAGTTTCCAGGGCAAAGTGCATCCGCAAATCACTTTGCCAGATAGAGTTCATGTCAATGCACGCTTTGCCCCCGTGAGTCCGAATCTCGCTAAACACATATCCATAACTGGCCATCTGGTCTGCAGAAGGACACCCCGGGAACTTATCCAACAGATAAATGCCATCTTCGTTGAAATAAGAGCGCACTCTCAGATGGCGCTCAAAAGCTTGCGCATCGCGGAATTCTGAAAAACCATGGAGCAGGATAATATCCCTGCTGGACAGTTCCTTGATCATCCCCGGGTCCTGGATGGATTCATGGGGCAGTTGATGGGGGAAAAGCAACCGGGTAGTTGGGTTCAGCCGGGCAACTTTTCGTTTTCCTGAATCAAAAGAGACCAGAAAACAGCCAATGTGGTTAACGGTTGAATGTTCTATGAGGTTGTTTATGGCATCCTCAGTAGTAAAGGTCTTATGCCCGGAACCATGACGCCAGAATAACTCAGAAGCATTGCGATCCCGGGATGCAAAACCATTATCAGTCTCGTTGTTACCCCAGTTTTCACGAAACATGGAAATATGGGAAGTAGGCACCATCAGAAAATGCTCCTCAATTTTCTACCAACGCTCGCCTTAAAAAAAAATGACATACAAGTATTGGACCATACGATAATGCAAAAGTTTCATTTTTTTATTGGAAAGTTTCTGAGACAGGCCATCCGTTGATGGAACAGCCCACCATCCGGTGAGGCTGGCAGCCATCACGATCATGGCCGAAACGTTGCGAAAACACCCGGCAGTGCCGGAACGGGCAAATCATCCGATGGTGGTCAACTGTAACGCCGGGGTAGGCCGGACTGGAACATTTATTGTCGCCAGCGATATCATTCGCCACCATGGGCAAAACCCACAAGGGGGCACGCTGGATATTGACAGTAAGATTTTTGCCGCCAGGCAGCGCAGATCAGTGAAGTTTGTGCAAAACTGTGGCCAGTACCAGAATCTGTTGACATTGCAAGATAACCGAAACATCCTGCTCCAGGCGATGTTTGAGGCCGCAGTGTGAACTCGCCCCTGAAGCTTGCACAGCTATAGGGCTAATCTTCTCTGAATCTGATTATCCGCAGGCCACCGTGCAGATAACCGACCAGGGACGACAGAGGCTCCAGGTTAAACGGATACAGCCGCCTTGATATGCGGGTGGGCTTGATAATTCACCAGCTCAAAGTCATCAACAGTAAACTCAAACAGATCGCGAATTGCCGGGTTTAACTTCATCTGAGGTCGTTTGAAAGGGGTTCGGCTTAACTGCTCTTGCGCCTGTTCAAGATGATTGGCGTACAAGTGCGCATCCCCAAAGGTATGCACAAAATCACCGGGTTCCAGGTCACAGACCCGGGCAATCATCATGGTCAACAACGCATAGGAAGCAATGTTAAAAGGCACCCCCAGAAAAATATCAGCACTGCGCTGATAAAGCTGGCAGGACAACTTGCCATCCAATACATAAAACTGAAAGAGGCAGTGGCAAGGAGGTAACGCCTGACGCCCCATGGAGGCATTGTCTTTTGGCGAGTAGGCGAGATCCGGAAGGACCGATGGATTCCAGGCACTGATCACCATTCGTCTTGAATCCGGGTTGGTGTTGATCTCATTCAATAGCCACTGAATCTGGTCGATCACTTCACCATTAGCCCCTTCCCAGCTGCGCCACTGTTTACCATAAACCGGGCCGAGATCACCGTCGTCGGTTGCCCACTCATTCCAGATCCGGACACCATGTTCCTGAAGGTAGCCGATATTGGTATCCCCTTTGAGGAACCACAATAATTCATGAATGATTGAATTCAGATGGCACTTTTTGGTGGTCACCAGGGGAAAGCCCCGGGAAAGATCAAACCGCATCTGATAGCCAAACACACTGTAGGTACCCGTGCCGGTGCGATCAGCCTTGAAAGTACCATGGTCTTTCACATGCCGCAGGAGGTCCAGATATTCTTTCATCGTTTTTTCGATCCACTTTTTGTTGGCTTGTGCCCCTGGCAGTTATTCACTCTGCCTTTAGCCAGCCAGGCAGCATCATCACTATTGATACCATTAACCAATGGGTGGTGACGATACCCCCAAACCATAAACACAATACCGATAACGACCATCGGCAAGGATAACAGCTGCCCCATGGTCAGCCAGTCAAAGGCAATAAAACCCAGCTGGGCATCCGGCTGCCGCACAAACTCAACGGAAAACCTTGCCAGTCCATAGATCAACAGGAACATGCCGGAAATGGCCATTCTTGGCCTGGGCGTTGAAGAAAACCACCAAAGTACACTAAACAGCACAAGCCCTTCCAGAAAGAACTGATAAAGCTGGGAAGGGTGCCTTGCCATTTGACTGGGGTCGGTGGGAAAAACCATGGCCCATGGCACATCAGAGGCCCTGCCCCAAAGTTCCCCACCAATAAAGTTGCCTATTCGACCCAGGCCCAGCCCCAATGGCACCAGTGGGGCAATAAAGTCCGTCACCTGAAAGAACCCCTTGCCCTGGGAACGGCCATAGAGCCACATGGCCACAACAACACCAAGCAGACCACCGTGAAAGGACATGCCGCCATCCCAGACTTTGAACAGCCAGAGCGGGTCTCTGAGAAAATAGTCAAAGTGATAGAAGATCACATACCCGAATCGTCCGCCCAGGATAACCCCCACAGCACCATAAAAAATCAGGTCACTGACCTGTTCCGAACGCCATAAGCCAGCGGATCTGCGGGCACGAATACCACCGAGCCACAGCGCCAGCGCAAAACCGGCAAGGTACATCAGGCCATACCAGTGCACACTCAAGGGGCCGAGGCTGAACGCCACGGGATCTATCTCAGGATACGCAATCACAAACCACTTCCGATCAGTAAAAACTGCTTAAGTGTATCAAGCTAATTGGCCACTGAGCCAGCATGCAGTGAAGCCAACTCCTGCCCCTGGAGTTCCATTCTTCCAAGTTTATGAAAATAATTGGAGCTTCCCCTGTTTGAGTGGGTGATTTTATCGATTCACCCCACCGGGGTATAGATCTGATCCGCCAAGATGAAAGTAGATCACTGTCTTATATCGCTCTCTTCACTTGTTGCCACAAGCCCTGTTTTATCAAGGCTACGTTTTCTTCAATACGTACTTTGTTGGCGGCCTGCCCAAGAGGCTGGGTAACCTGAATTCGTATAATAAATAAATGCATAACCTCTGTAACCAGAGGGCGGCCCCCTCCGGCCTGTTTGACCGCAGCTTTGCCGATGTGAGCTTTATAGCTGGCC
>NZ_JAHHPO010000405.1 GCF_024606365.1 Endozoicomonas sp. ONNA2 | reverse complement strand
CGGCACGACCGGCTTCCGAAGGTTTCAACGTCTTCTGAAGTTACGGATTCAGGCTTTAATTAGATACTTTTACAAAGAAGCTTTTGGTGGACTTTGGGAAGATGAAATAAAAGAGCCATTTAATAAGAATAGAGAGCGGCTTCTAAATAAAGCTAAAGGAATTTTGGTGAAATCTTGCTTCCAGAAGCCGGAAGAAAAAATTATTGAAGCCGCCAATACTCAAGCAGCTATTTTGGCTATCCAGTCTGCCAGCAATAAGCTAAAAGCTAGTAAGGAAACGGTAATAAACTCAGTCACTGAATATTTAAAATTCTTAAATGATGAGCTTAACAAACTAAAAATTAATAAAAAGAAGATAATAAATTCATATAATGAATCTTCAAAATCCTCGAAAAATAAGATTTCAACAGTAAAATCAAACAACAATGCGATAGAAAACAAAAAAATAGAATTACAGAAATCTTTACAGACTCTGCTGTCAGAAACACTTCAAGATTCACGGAATAAATGCTTACAATGTAATGAGCGCTTATTGGAAAAATTCCAAAAAATCTTGGATAAATTTATTGGAAGAGCCAGAAAAAAAGTAACTGAACAGTGTGAAGTCACTAGAGAAAGCTATGTAAAAATGTTAACAGAAAAGTTAAAGGAAGAAGAAGAGAGAAAATCTGAAGAAAGATCTGAAGCAATAACAATCGCTAGCTACACTACTATTGCATCTGCCTTGTATACTCTTGGACCACCAGTGTTTAGATCCTTGCTTGCTAAATTTCTTATGTTTGGCCCTTATTTATCCTTGGGCCCTTATGTCTTAGGTGCAATTTCTATTTTTGATATCGGCAGAGTAGCATTGGAATACATCAATAATAAATCAAAACCTATTAATGGATCAGATTTAAATAATATAATCCCATTTGTTTCCTTGCCCGCAGCCCATAAATTTCCACAATTGATAGAAAAGAAATTATCTTCCGAAATAAATGAAGCCAACAAAAGCATTAATCATTCTATTGAAGAATTGAAAAACGATATAAAAAATGACTCTGAAAATTTGAAAAGGAGACTCAATGATTTCAATAACAAGATTAAAGATATTGCCAGTCTTATTAATATGAATAACTCTCACTTACTGATTAATTTCAACACCAGAAATATAGATTTTAATATAAAAATCACTGAAGAAATATTTAACATTCATGATTACGAAACTTTTTTAGGTGAGATTAAAATTCAACAAAATGAAGTGAAAATACCTTGTGTGGTTCAAACTAAACTAGTTGAATGTACCGAAACTTATTTCCAAAATAATTATACAAGCATTATCGATTATGTTCGTCGAAATAATGTTGCACAGTCAATTTTAGATGAAATTGATACCTGTGAAAGACAGTTAGAAGAATGCAATAAATTCATTAATAAAGATGTACAAAAAAACCTTGGGGAAAATAAGGCACTTATAACAAAACTAGGTAAACTCGATGAAGACATGGATGAACATTTTCGAAAGTGCATTAAGGAAAATGAGGCAGATATAACCAATATAACAGCACTAAAGGAGACTCTCGAATCCATAATAAAAGAAAAGTTAAAGGAGAGTGATGTTGAAGCACTGCATATAGGAATTGTCTAAAAATAACTTTCCCATTTCACTCTAATTCTGGAACTATGGTG
>NZ_JAHHPO010000404.1 GCF_024606365.1 Endozoicomonas sp. ONNA2 | reverse complement strand
GATCATAATTAACCTCTATTCCTTCGATAATCAAACCAAAATCATCAGCTACCCAGACTGTGCGTCTGCCATTGTCCGTAGTAGTTAAAAATTCATGTTTAAACTCTTCTGAGTCATGGCGGCCAGCATAGTTATGAATGACCTCAATGCTTTTTTCGTTATTGATTTGATGATCGGTGATTGTTTTTGGCAACATCAATCTTGTTTGATTTAATTCAGAAATGTGTTCGTATTGTTGGGCAACAACGTTGCTTGCGTAAAACTTATGTCGACATTCAGATTCTTTATTGTGAGCCATAAAATGCCATTCATCAGTTTTGAACTCACTGACGAATTCCCCCATGCTTCTTCCAGCAGTTTTAATCATCGACGGTTGTTCACTGTCACTGTCACTGTCACTGTCACTGTCACCCTCAATGCTGATGTTAGAATTCTCCTTGATAAAGGAATACTGTTCCTTGTATTTCACTTTTAAGGCTTTCAGTCTTTCACTTATTTTCCTGTCCATAACATCTTCTGGATTAATGGCTGTTTCATCACTACTTTCCGTGGTGACTTGGACTTCTTGCCCAAATCTAGCAACTTCGAATTTTTCTCCAGTCTGAGTCGTTTTCCGGTCTGTAATGTATGATTGCGTTTCCGGAGGTTGATCGGTACGTGGAATAAACGTTGAAATCTCCGAGCTTAAGGTACATACATTACTGGTTGTTGTCGTGCCGGTATAGGAGACAGGCTCGCTGCTCTGTGTTTGTTGTGTGTCTTGAGGTGTTGCGCTGGTCGAAGCTCTCGAAGTAAATACGGCGCTGATTGGTGCTGTTAATTCGTTCATAGAAGTATCTCTCTTAACGTGAATTCGACGTAAAAAAGACAAGGAGCCTCCGGACTGCTTAGCTATCATTCAGATACCAAACCATAGACAGCTAACCGAGGCCCCATGTCTATGACCAGTATATTCTGTGATATCGATGATTTCTGCCTGATTTTGAACCAGAATTGCATAAACGACTTATCTGTAATGCTAATAAGCCTCCAGTTATATCAAAATTGTCGCTCAGTGAAATAATGACCATCATCATTCATTTCCACCAGAGTGCATTTCGGGATTTTAAGCATTATTATCTGAACCTCATCGTTAAATATAAGTCTGACTGCTTCCCGAACCTGGTTTCTTACAATCGTTTTGTAGAACTGATGAAACAGGCCTTGATTCCATTGACTGTATATCTCAAGACCCAATGTATGGGGCAGCCCACTGGCTTATCATTCATATCAGAGAAATTAGTTGCTTGGTTAAAAGAAAAAGGTCTGAAAAAACCGGGGTCATAAAACCGGGGTCAAAAACCGGGGTCACAAAAACCGGGGTCACACAAAAACCGGGGTCAGGTCTTTCATTGTGCAAATATCTTGTTTATCACTATAAACGACAAGTGTTATGCAAAATGAAAGACCTGACTGATTTCCCGGGTCCTCCCTAGGAATTGTCTAAAAATAACTTTCCCATTTCACTCTAATTCTGGAACTATGGTG
>NZ_JAHHPO010000403.1 GCF_024606365.1 Endozoicomonas sp. ONNA2 | reverse complement strand
GGTGCTTGTAGCCCTTGGAAATCAAGGGTCAATATGGTTTCAACGAATAGTTACGCGCACCTTAGCCCGGATAATGTCTTGGCTGAAAAAAACATTGGGCAGGTTCTGCTGAAACAAAAATTCTATTTCACATTGCTGAAGACGCTACCCGAAAAGCCGGAACCACCGTGCGGTAAGCGGGTGGCGACCTTTTCCCAGACTGAGCTAAATGATGAAGTTATAGTGGGACAAATCTTGAGCGCATACTCGCCATCGCTGTCAGCCGCTATTGTTTATGATTTTAACATTGTTGGTTTGTGGCGCACCTGATACATAGTAAGATTATCGGCTTTCATCCAGGCAAGATAGATCCAACAATGGCAATAAACTGGTATCCCGGCCATATGCATAAGGCCAAAAAAGAGATCCGTGAAGTGATACCAAAGATGGATCTGATTATTGAGGTGCTGGATGCCAGGCTTCCGTTTAGCAGTGAGAATCCGATGGTTGCATCCCTGCGCGGGGACACCCCCTGCATCAAGATGCTTAACAAGAGTGATCTGGCGGATCCGGCGGTGACCCAACAATGGCTAGACCATATCAACCACACTTCCGGCATGAAGGCCATTGCCGTCAATCTGAAACAACCGGACAAAATTCGCAGCGTTCTGGCGATGGCCCCCGCCATGGTCCCTGAACGAAATCTGGAGGTCAGCCAGCTAAAGGCCATCATTCTTGGCATCCCCAATGTGGGCAAATCCACCACCATTAATATCCTGGCCAGCCGGACGGTGGCCAAAACCGGTAATGAGCCGGCGGTCACCAGACAGCAGCAGAGAATCAAACTGCCCAATAATATTGTCTTGCTGGACACTCCCGGCTTTCTCTGGCCAAAGCTTGAGCCCCGGGATTGCGGCTATCGTCTGGCCATCAGCGGAGCCATCAAAAGCACGGTGATTGAATTTGAAGACGTTGCCATGTATCTGGCCGAGTACATGATGCAATATTATCCGGATGCGCTCGTGCAGCGTTACCAGCTTAAGGACATCCCGCACACCGGAATCGAGCTGTTTGACAGAATCGGCCAGCGGCGGGGCTGTATGCGCCGGGGGGGCATTGCCGATACCCATAAGGTTGCGGAAATTCTGATCAATGAGTTCCGGGATGGCCAGCTGGGCCGGATTACCCTGGAAACACCGGACATGATTGCAGACCATGGCAGCCGCAAAAGCGGCGAGGGAAGCTGAAAAGGCTGGCAAATAACCAGCTTGAACAGACACTGGGGTTTGGACAATGTTAACCTCTTTATATTCACAATATTCACAATATTCACCCCATTAAACTGGACTACAGGAAAATAATGACGATGAAAAAGTTGTTATTGGTACTTATGTTTATATTCCCGATGATGGCTTTTGCCAAAGCAACGGACAGCGCTGATAATGCCAGTCGGTTCCGGGAAGGGACCCATTATGAAGTCGTTACCGGGCTTGCCCCTGTTACCAGACCAACCCTGACCGAGCTATTTTCTATTTACTGCGGAGGCTGCTATCAGTGGGAGAAAGGACCACTGATTACCCTGAAAGGTTGGCTGAGTCAGCAGGATATTGTGTTCAAACAGGCGCACATAAATTTTATGGGTACCTATGCCAAACAGGCTACCCTGGCACTGGCCATGACCCGGGGCACACCACGCCATAACGCCGTCAAACAGGCGCTGTTCCATCGCCTTCATGTGGAACGCAGGGGCGACTGGCGAAATGATGCGGACTTCTTCCAGACCCTGGAAAAGGCTGGACTGAAACAGTCTGACTTCGAGGCGAACCAGAATAACCTGATGGTCATGAGGACAGTACTGGACTGGAACCAGTATGGCGAACACGTTCAGGCCGTTCCCGGCTTTATGGTGAATAACCGTTACCTCATCAACATGGGCAGCTTGAAATCCCATGACGACCTGAACGCGCTGATCACCTACCTGACCAAACTTCCTTTGGAAGAGGCACAATAAACCAGCACCGATGGCTTTTTGGTCACCCAGCCGGAAAGCCAGCGGTAATTTCGCGAGGGAACCGACCATTGGCTGCTGAACAAAACTCCCATAGCCTCTTGCACCGTTTGCAACACAGCCCCCTGCAAACCATCCATGGCTGGCAAAATTTACGGGGCACCTGGCTTATTATGTTTGCCACCACGCTCTTTATGGAGCTGTCCGCCCTGGGCTTTCAGTACATTCTGCTTATGGACCCCTGCGAGCGCTGTGTCTATCAGCGGCTCGCCGTGCTGGTGTTGATGACTGCGCCATTGGTTATCATCATTTCACCGGCCAATCGGTTGTTAAGAATCACAGGCTACACGCTCTGGATCGCTGGCGCACTGTATGGGCTGCAAGAGGCCATTGCGCAAACGGGAAACTACGCCGGGTTTAATCCCTTTTCTGCCAGCTGCAGCTTCCGCCCGGTCTTCCCTTTCGACCTGCCTCTCCATGAATGGTGGCCCGCCCTGTTTATGCCCACCGGACTTTGTGGTACCGATGACTGGACCCTGCTTACCCTGAACATGGCACAGTGGATGGTGGTGATTTTCTCAATTTATTTGCTGGCGGCAGCAATCTGTATTATCAGCTTCCTGTATGCCACGCTATTCAGGAAGCCATAAGTGACTCTGCATCGGTTGCAAAAATCGATGCCTTCCCTCCGGGAGGCTGTCCGAGAATAGCGCCCGTAGCGAGGACGGCAGAAAATTGAGGATAAAAAGTCGGAAATTTTTAGACCAATTTGCTGCCACCG
>NZ_JAHHPO010000402.1 GCF_024606365.1 Endozoicomonas sp. ONNA2 | reverse complement strand
AAGCAAAAGCTTTGAACCACAAAGCACACAAAGAGCACAAAGGAAAAGAAAAGCTCTTCTTTGCCGTGAAAAAATATTTTGCTTAACCATTTTTCAGTCCTGGGGTGACGCAAAATATTTTTTTACGCGCTATGGGCATTTGTGCTCTTCGTGGTTCCAATTCATGACCCGCAACCAACCCACCCACCTGCACTCGTTCGCAGAAGCTAAAAAATGGACAGTAGTGCTATCAGGAAGTATCCCTTAATGTCTACCCCAAGAACTTCTGCAGACACCGGCGAGATGGGTGCTTTTCTGTTTTCAGGGGTGGTCAACGGTCTTTAAACGTCATTGCCACCGAGTTGATACAATATCGCAGACCGGTAGGTTCCGGTCCATCGGGAAATACATGACCCAGGTGGGCACCACAATTGGAACAAAGGACTTCAGTGCGCTCCATGCCAAGGCTATTGTCTTCCTGCAGGGTGATCGCATCGCTGTTGATGGCCTGATAGAAACTTGGCCAACCACAACCCGCATCAAATTTAACCGATGAGTCAAACAGCTTTTGCTGGCAGCAGACACAGTGAAAAACACCGTCTTTCTCAAAGACGTTATATTTGCCGGTAAACGGTCGCTCAGTCCCCTTTTCACGGCACACATAGTACTGTTCATCGGTCAGCACATTCCGCCACTCATCTGACTTTTTTTCAGTCATCTCATACTGCCTGTTATGCCACTTTGATCAGCCAACAGAGACTTTCCAGAACCGTCTCGCGCCGGCGACAAGGATAACTGCCCGGATAAAAACTATCCAGTGCAACTCTTGGCAGAACAATTCATAATCCCCTGCTGGCAAACTCAAAGAACCTGAAACCATCGGTAAGACATCCATGAAGGATATTGAAAAATCCACCAAACTCGACAATGTCTGTTATGACATTCGCGGCCCTGTTCTTCGTGAAGCCAGGCGGCTGGAAGAAGAAGGACATCGTGTCATTAAATTGAACACGGGCAATCCCGCGGCGTTTGGCTTTGATGCCCCCGATGAAATCACTCAGGACGTGATCCGCAATTTGCCGCTGTCCCAGGGGTATTGTGAATCCAAAGGCCTGTTTTCCGCCCGCAAGGCCATTATGCAGTACTGTCAACAGAAGAACTTCCCCCCTGTGACTGTTGAAGACATTATTATCGGTAACGGGGTCAGTGAGCTGGTGGTAATGACCATGCAGGCATTGCTGAACACTGGCGATGAGATGCTGATCCCGGCGCCGGACTACCCGCTGTGGACCGCCGCCGTGCATCTGTCCGGTGGCCGTGCGGTTCATTACCGCAAGGATGAGCAGTCGGACTGGTGTCCGGATATTAACGATATTCGCAGTAAAATCACCGCCAAAACCCGGGGTATTGTGGTTATCAATCCGAACAACCCCACCGGTGCGGTTTATCCCGACGATCTTTTGAAAGCGATCGTTCAGCTGGCCTGCGAACACGGCCTGATTCTGTTTGCTGACGAAATCTACGATAAGATTCTCTACGACGGGGTTGAGCACACGGCTCTGGCCTCCCTGGCAGACGATATGCTTTGTATCAGTTTTAACGGCCTGTCCAAATCTTACCGGGTTGCTGGCTTCCGGGCCGGTTGGCTGGTGGTTTCCGGCCTGAAGCAAAATGCCAGAAGCTATCTGGAAGGCCTGGAAATGCTGGCCTCTATGCGCCTTTGTGCCAACGTACCCGCGCAACACGCCATCCAGACCGCATTGGGAGGTTATCAGAGTATTAATGACCTGATATTGCCCGGCGGCAGGTTGCTGGAGCAGCGTAACCGGGCATGGGAAATGCTGGAGCAGATAACGGGCGTTAGCTGCACCAGGCCCAAAGGTGCCCTCTACCTGTTCCCCAAACTCGACCCGAAACATCACCGGATCCATGATGACGAACAGCTGGTACTGGATTTTCTCCTTCAGGAAAAAGTGCTGCTGGTCCAGGGCACTGCCTTCAACTGGCCGGAGCCCGACCATCTGCGAATCATCTCGCTTCCCAGGGTTGAAGACCTGGAAATGGTAATGACCAGACTTGAGCGATTCCTGAGCCGTTATCAGCAGTAATCAGGCTTTGTCCCCGAAGAACTGCACCAATTGAGTCAATTCGGGGCTGTGCGCGAAACGTCGGAACCGCTTGGGCGGGCTGCGGGGGTCGGCCTGCGGCCTTTTCCCGGACTGAGTAGCATGATGAAGTTATCCAGTGACAAATACGTATACCCGAGATCAACCCGAGATCAAAATGGTGGGATTGAACTTTTATTTTTTATTAATGTCCTATGTATAAATGACTGGATGTTCTGCTAATGGAACTTGCCATGAAAGAAATGGAATAACTAATAAATAAAAGCAGTTAAAATGGGATGATCATCATGGACAACTTGTCTCCTGGAACCTCGGGCACAGCGCCCGCTGTAAATCCACCTGATAATGGAATATCCGGTGCAGCATTGCGTAAAACCGGGAAATCAGGCAGGCGGAAAGTTCGATCTACAGCACCCGAGCAACAACCCGCGCTTATTTTGAAAAGCATTAACGCTGAAAGAAGTGCACTGAAAAAGTTCCTGAAAATTGATTTTTCTACGCATAATCCAGGCGCCCCAATGGGGCAAGAGAAATTACCGCCTGATCTTGACACGGCACAACTGTTAGCGCACATAAAAAAGCTGGATGGTTTGCACCAACATTGCCTCAAGGTAAGTTCCACTTGTCTGAATCCGGGGTTACGTATTCACTTGGCGAACGCTATGATTGATTATGAGAGTTTCAGAAAAGCTCTTTTTAAAATAACAAGAGCAGGTTCCGATGTAATATCCCTTCGGATCGCCAGGGAATTATACAGTGTGCCCAGTGAAAGCGATGATGATGGCAAGTCAGTCAGCGAAAATATGACTGATGAAATTGCCAGGGGTTTACTGGATGAACTCAATCGGGCAGATAAACCCGAAGAATACATCTGTTTTTTCCACAAAGTTTTTAAATGTTTTTCGTTTTATGTTGATCCAAAAGTAAATTCACTGAAAAAAAACGATCAATCCGGGCTGAAATTATTTTGCAAGTGGTGCGAGTTGTTTGCCAGGTCACTGGCAAAGGTCGTGGAACACTGTCAGAAACTTGATTCACCGGTGTTGAACTCAGTACAGAAAATCATGGCCGTGTTCGATAAAGTCACTCATGGCCAGAATAATTCACTGCATTTGCTGGCAGTCCTCAAGCAGCTTGACAAGCACACTGTCCTTGATCCGAAAACGTCGTTTACTGGTAAAGAGATATTTGCGGGTCATGTCATTAGAGCATGTGTTGCGCAGTTGCGAAATCTGAACAACATCATTGCTTCGAAAGTACGCGATGGCGATCCTTACCGACTGGAATTGCTCCAGAAAGATAGCCTGGTCAGCCAGCTTAATGCACTTGGGCCCTATTTTCCTGCGGGCGACCTGTATTTTAAGTTTATTATTTCACTGGTCGTTGATCATGTTGACCACAACTGGTTTGCCCTGCTGTACGCCCTTGCCCATTGTCCGGCAGAAGCGCTATCGGGGCACTGGCGGGAGAAATTTTCACAACAGCTGGAGCAATATCATCCAGCGGCCCGCACCATGCTTGATGCCCTGTTAACAGCCAGCCATGGGCAGTTACCCGAAGCCACTAACTACACCCTGTGGTGGTTCAAGGCGTTTATCCTGAACAAACAGGGTGAACACCGTGGTGCTTTTGCAGCCATTAGCCAATCAGAGAGCGATTGCCGGATGCCCGGACAGAAACAGCCCGATGTCCGCCTGCAACTGGAAATCCTGCGCATAAAAATGCAGAGTCAGCAGCTTGCCACAGACCTTCCCCGGTTAAGCCCTGAACAGCTTAAAACCATGAAAGAACAGGCTGACAATCTGATGTCTCAACCCCGGGCCTTCTGGACGCAGGATGAGCTTGCCGTGCTTCAGCAACTGCGGGCAGAGTTGGCAGTGCTGTTGGCACAGCATACGCCAGCAGTCACGTCGGTACCGGCAAGTGCCCCAACCATCGAAGATGCTCCCGAAAAGCCCGACACCGAGGCAAACGTTGTCATGCCAACGTTGCCCCAGAGCCAGGGAACCCGGGTAAAGGCACTGTGCAAAAACCTGATGGCCGAGATCAGGGGCTGGCAGGGTGGTAACCGGCCAGAACCGCTGACACCGGATGACTCATACCAGGTGATGGGGCCCTGTGGGAAAGCGCTGTCAGCAACGGAAACCATGCAAATGGATTACTGGAACACTGGCATTCATCAGTTACTCGCCAGGGTCAGTGCTCATCGGGCCGATGGCGACATCATCAGGGAGTTAGCCTGCTACCAGACTATCCTTGGCGATGCCACCCGCAAGGGTACTATTGGCATTTATCGCCTGACCCTGGAGTTAACCTGGACCATTATGCGCTACGTTAATGGCGAGCATGAGGTCGACCACCTGACGAACAACGAAAAAGGTGAGCTGCTGGATTTATCCTGGCAATTTCTGAAACAATCCGTCTGCCTTGCCATGCGCAGAAGCAGCCCACTGCCTGAGCAAGCATCTGACCAGGAATTGGTCGATACCGTCGTCCAATGGTTGCATTCGCTGAAGCATCCCCAGGCAACAAAAGAGATGGAGTTTTTTATGCGCTGCGCTCTGGGCAGTACGGCAGGGCATATCCATGGCTTTTTGGCAGAAATATTTCCCGGGCAGAAGCAACACGCCGACAGCGCCCGACTTTTCTTCAAGGCCAAGTCTCGGCTTCAGCCGGACTATCAAAAACCGGTTTGTGAAGAAGATCGTAATATCCGGCTCAAGCTGATGGGGCAAGACCAGCAGGATCGCTGGATCCGGGGATATTGATAACGCTCTTGCCAATGGCCGTCTGATTCTGGGGTGACGACATTTTGTGCCGACAAACAAGGGTGTGACCGGACATGTCAAGAGCCTTGGATCTTGCACAACAGACTAGGCAGTACTATAAAAATCTTCAGGGTTAACGACTGATGGCCCCTTAATTATAAAATTCACAGGATTCATTGCTCATGAAAAACATATCTGATTCCAGTAAGGCGCTCGGAGAACTTGCCAATTTCACCTACCGTGGCACTAGATATGAAACGAACACATTAACCAAGGCTGGGGCATGGTTAGGATTCCAGATGGGCGTAGCGGCTTTTTTGGGAAGAAATACCGGTGTTTACATGATGAAAGGGCTGGCGAAAGCACTCGACCAACCATACGTCAGATCCATGTCGACGAGAATCCCTATTGTTATACCCGCAGTCGTGGTCGGAACAACTCTGGGCAGGATGGCACAGATCTACGAAGACTATACCGGGAAGACCACTGTCACTGATTATGTAATTGATCATTTTGTTCATGGAAAAAATGTGCGTACCCTTACCTTTCCCCCTGAATAAAAGTTTCAATGTTCACGATGATTCTCCGCTGGTAAATCTTTCGGTTTAGTTGTGATGCCCTGTTTTTAATCAGGAGTTTCAAACTTCTTTTTTATGGATGATCCATGGACGACATACACATTGACGAGTTTTATCAGGACTGTCTGAAAACGCTGGTTAAGCTTTATACCAGTTTCCCCCGGCTGACAACCCTGTATGTAGATGATCTGATTGCTAACGCTGGTACCGATGAGTATGGCATTCCCAACCGGCGCCACAAAGCCTGTTTTGATGCTCTGCTCTGGCTGGCCACGGAAGGTTATATTCGCTATCAGGATACCATCCGGCATGACGCTCTGGATCAGGTGGTTCTCACTGAAAAAAGCTTCCTGCGGCTAAGCTTGCCAGTCAGTCCTGTGGATAATCCCGATGGCCCGGATAAAAAGCAAGACCTTCCGTCGTCTATTGTCCGAAAACAGGCAACCATGGCCTGGTATTGCCGACAGGCACTTGACGATAAAGGCAGTGAAACGATTGCCCTGGCTGCCCTGGAGTTTTTCACCAGGGCCGGGTCAGGATAGGGTCAGTTATCATCAAGCGCCTGGCTTTTATTTTGTCAGTGCCATGTAAAAATAACACGTATTTATCAGACACTCTTGAAAGAATAATAATACGACTTTAAATAGCTCTCTAATGACAACAATGACGATGAGGTCACCTTGACAAATGAAGAGAATCCTGTTGTTTCTGGCCACAAACATGGCAGTCCTGTTGCTGGCCAGTATCACACTGAATATTCTCGGCGTCGGCAGTTTCCTGAGCCACCAGGGACTGAATATGGGCTCCCTGCTGGTATACTGTGCCGTATTCGGTTTTGTCGGTTCTTTTGTCTCCCTGTTGCTCTCCAAATTCATGGCCAAAATGAGCACCGGGACGCAAATTATTACTCAGCCGCAAACAGCCCGGGAACAGTGGCTGGTTGAGACGGTCAGGGAACTTTCTGAAAAGGTCGGCATCGGCATGCCGGAAGTGGGTATTTTCCCCTCGCCAGAGGCCAATGCCTTTGCCACCGGATGGAACAGGAATGCCGCACTGGTTGCCGTCAGCGAGGGGCTGCTGGATCGCTTCAGCCGGAACGAGGCCCGCGCCGTAATTGGCCACGAAATCGGCCACGTTGCCAACGGCGATATGGTTACCCTGAGCCTGATCCAGGGGGTTGTGAATACCTTTGTCATGTTCTTTGCCCGGATTATTGGTTATGCCGTCGACTCTTTCCTGCGCCGGGATGATGAGGACGAAGGCGGTGTGGGTATTGGCTTCTACATCACCAGTTTTATCGCTGAGATCATCCTTGGTTTTCTGGCCAGTGCCATCGTTATGTGGTTCTCCCGCCAACGCGAATTCAGGGCCGACGAGGCCGGTGCCGAACTGGCAGGGCGCAGGGATATGATTGCCGCCCTCGAACGACTGCGCTGCGAATATGAAGAGCCCAGCGCCATGCCAGCGACCATGACCGCCTTTGGTATCCGCAGTGGCGATCGCAGTGGACTGGCGGCCCTGTTTACCAGTCACCCGCCGTTGGACCAGCGCATCGAAGCGCTACGTGCTCACCATTGAGAAAAACCGCTCCGGCCTATCAACCGCTGCTATTGACTGTTTATAATGGGTTTTTTCGTTAGAACCTTTCGATATGCAGCTTTTGTCGCCAAAGCCAGTCTGGATCAACAACAATCAGTCACTTGACGACTATTGCCAGCGCTGGTCTACACTCGATGCCATCGCTCTGGATACTGAGTTTGTCCGTACTGACACATTCTATCCCCGGCCGGGGCTGATTCAGGTAGGTACCGGCCCGGATGTTTTTCTGATCGATCCACTGGCCATTGATCAGTGGCAACCACTGGCCAGATTGTTTGCCGACCGCTCGGTCATTAAAGTACTTCATGCCTGCAGTGAAGACCTGGAAGTGTTCAAACTGTTAACCGATACCGTACCCGGGCCTTTGTTTGATACGCAGCTGGCCGCAGCGTTTGCCAATCTGGGGTTTTCCCTTGGTTATCAGGCCCTGCTCAAGCAAGTACTGGACATCGATCTGCCCAAGGATGAGACAAGGTCTGACTGGTGCCAGCGACCATTGTCAGAGGCTCAAGTCCGCTATGCCAGCCTGGACGTTGCCCATTTACCGGCGATTTACCAGCACCTGCATCAGCTGCTGGCAACAACACCGAAACAGGCCTGGCTGGAGGACGAGTGTCTGGCCATGACGTTGAATGTGTTGCCTTTCGATCCGGAAAATGCCTGGAAAGACGTTAAAAGAGGCTGGCAGCTTTGGCCACAGCAATTAGCGGTGCTAAAAGCGCTTTGTCACTTTCGGGAAGTGGCCGCCCGCAGTCTGGATGTGCCCAGAAACCGGGTTATCCCCAAAGGCAGCCTTTGGCCACTGGCAAGATTTCAGCCGAAAGCCATGGGTGCCCTGCGGGAAATTCCAGAAATACGTCCTGGCATTATACGCAACCATGGCGAGCAGATCCTGGATATTATCCGGTCTGCCAGCCAGGTACCGGAAGCACAAAGACCCGAAAAGCTGCCGCCTCCACTGCCGAAAAATGTCAGGAACTGTGGTAAGCAGATTAAAACTCTGATGTCGCAACTGGCAGTTGAACTTGAGTTGCCATTGGCGCTGCTGATGCCGGGAAAACTGACCACCGCACTGTTGCGCAGCTGGCTGGATCATGGCTGTTTTATGCTCCCGGATACCCTTGCGGGCTGGCGTCGTGATTTCATCGCTACCCCGCTGATTCAGCAACTCAATCAATTAAGTCAACAGGAAAAAGGCCTTTGAATGAAGTCTTTGGTTTCTATCTATAAAAGCCCCAAAAAAGAAGAGATGTACCTGTACCTGAACAAGGGCGCCTTACTGGAACAGACCCTGCCAGAGGCATTATTACAAGCCTTTGGTAAACCGGTGCATGTGTTTGACCTGTTGCTGACGCCGGAAAAAAAACTGGCGCGTGTCGAGACTGTCAGTGTTTTGCAGGGGATTATTGATCATGGCTACTATCTGCAAATGCCCCCCAAAGAGCAGGAAGATTATCTGATCAAACTGCCGGATGAGTTTCTTTCCTTTAACGACCCGACATGAGCGAAAAACCTTTCTGGGCAACCAAAACCCTGGCAGAAATGACCGCCGAAGAGTGGGAAAGCCTTTGTGATCGCTGTGGCCGCTGCTGCCTGCACAAACTGGAAGATGAAGATACGGATGTGGTCTATTACACGACCGTCGCTTGCAAACTGCTGGACACCTCCAGCTGCCAATGCAAAGACTACCCCAATCGTAAAGATATCGTGCCGGAATGTACGGTACTGACACTGAAAGATGTCGAGCAGTTCCAATGGCTGCCCGAAACCTGCGCCTATCGGCTGATCAGTGAAAAGAAACCGCTGTTTGAATGGCACCCGCTGATATCCGGCTTCGGTGAATCTGTTCATCAGGCCGGAATCTCGGTAAAAGGGTGGGTGCATTCAGAAAATGATATTGCAGAAGATGATCTGGAGGACTATATCATTCCTCACATCATGATTCGCTAAAGGGGTAACAGTTTTTAATGTTAAAAGTCAGCAGTTGTATGCATGGATATCCTCTTTAACAACTTCAGGCTTTATTTAACATTCAGTACTGTCTTATGTCTCGGTCAGATACTCCCACTCAGAAACAAAGTCATTAACATCTAAAACGGGGACTTTCTTTTTAGTGCCAGCAGGCTTCCCAAGGTAGATAAAACCCATCAGTTGTTCATTGTCGGCAAGACCCAGACCTTTTGCCAGGGCCGGGTGGTAACAAAGTTCTCCGGTTCGCCACATTGCCCCGACTCCCTGGGCATGGGCGGCCAGCAACAGAGACTGAACGGCCGCCGCCAATGACATCTTCTGTTCAATTTCTGGCACCTTGGGATGCTGCTTGACCGGGCAAATAGCGAGTACCAGCATGGGTGCCCGCAGTGGCATCCCTGTGACACGAGCCAGCGCCTCTTCGGAAAGATCCGGCTGATTCTCCAGGGTCGCCTGCGCCATTAGCTGACCCAGCGCTTCTCGCGCCTTGCCCCTGACTTTCAGAAATCGCCAGGGGCGAATGCGGCCATGGTCGGGGGCTCTCAGGGCTGCCCGGAACATCACATCCAGTTGCTGATCGCTGGGTGCGGGTTCCTCCAGGAGGGGTGTCGACACCCTTTCCAACAAAAGCTCGATACCATTCATCAATAATTCACTCCCACGAATAACAGATTTGAGTATTTTTGCATCTTGAAATTGTCCGTCGATTGCATATTGTTGACGGTATTATCAGGTTTGGCTATGAATCAATTTTACTGCAATGAAAAGGTTTGGGGTTGACTCCGTTAAACGCGGTGATTAATATACGCCTGCGCTGCAGCAATGCACGAAGGTCTGCGTCCCCTTCGTCTAGTGGCCTAGGACACCGCCCTTTCACGGCGGTAACAGGG
>NZ_JAHHPO010000401.1 GCF_024606365.1 Endozoicomonas sp. ONNA2 | reverse complement strand
GGCGAAAATCAAGAAAGCGATGAACTATCCGATTGCCGTAGTCTGTATTGCGCTCATCGTTACCGTTATTCTTCTGGTGAAGGTCGTCCCTCAATTTGAAGAGGTTTTTCAGGGCTTTGGTGCTGAGCTACCCGCCTTTACCCAAGTAGTTATCAATATATCAGAGACTGTCCAGAGTTATTGGCATTTCGTGCTGGCCGCTTTGGTCGCAGGTGGCTTTTTGATATCACGGACACTGAAGTCATCCAAGACAGCCAGAGATGCTTTGGACCGCCTGATGCTGAAGCTGCCCATTATTGGTGAAATTCTGGATAAATCCGCCGTTGCCCGCTTTGGCCGAACCTTGTCCACAACCTTTGCCGCCGGGGTTCCCCTGGTCGATGCTCTCGACTCAGTAGCCGGTGCTGCTGGCAATGTCATTTATGCCAATGCGGCAAAGAAAATTAAAGACGATGTATCCACCGGTCAGCAGTTACAGATTGCCATGAAAAGCACCGGAATATTCCCGCCAATGGCGATACAAATGGTATCTATCGGTGAGGAATCGGGCTCCCTGGATGAGATGCTGGATAAAGTCGCCACCTTCTACGAAGAAGAAGTGGATAACATGGTTGATGGCATGACCAGCCTTATGGAGCCCATCATCATGTCGGTGCTGGGTGTACTGGTAGGTGGCCTGATTGTTGCCATGTATCTGCCAATCTTCCAGTTGGGTTCCGTTGTTTAAAAAGTCTATACCTTTTTTTGAATCGTTTCATAATGCTCAGATGGGGTTGAAAAACCCCATATAATACAGATGGATTAAACTGTTTACAGGTGGATTAAATTCCTTACAGACTGAGAATACGGTCTATCTTCTCTTTTGAGTCAAATATTGGCCGGAAGAGAAGATTATGGAGACTAAACGTAAAGACGTAACAGAAGAAGGTGTGCTTCGCTGGACAGAGCTATGGCAGAAGCTGTGGGAGTCTGGAGAGTTCAGGTCATGGCACGAAGTGCAAGAAGTAGCATCTGAGGGTCGATCCAAAAAAATCACCGGGTACAAGTCTGGCCGAAAGCATCACTTGCTCTCAGACGGGGAATTCTTCGTTTTCCCAAGTCTTGAATATAACGGCTCAGTGATAAATATCTACCTGATTACCACTGATCGTACGTCATGAATCAGCAGCTATAATAAA
>NZ_JAHHPO010000400.1 GCF_024606365.1 Endozoicomonas sp. ONNA2 | reverse complement strand
TCCTTATTCAGGGCAGTCAGCGGCTTGATAAATTCCCGGAGTTCTTCATTGTCTGCCTGAGCCTGACAGAACTTATGAACCAGCTTGGTGAAGGGCTTCATGGTGGCCCCCTGAGTCATCAGGACTTTACGACCCAACAGGTCCAGCGCCTGAATACCCGTGGTTCCCTCATAAAGCATGGAGATACGGCAGTCGCGAACATTCTGCTCCATACCCCACTCACGGATAAAGCCATGGCCACCGTAGCATTGCAGACCATGGTTGGCGGCTTCAAAACCGGTCTCGGTCATGAATGCCTTAACAATAGGAGTCAGGAAACTCATTTCCAGATCCGCCTGTTTCCGGACTTCTTCATCCGGGCTGTTTACCAGGTCGGCAATTTGTGCCACGTAATAAACCAGTGCCCGGTTGCCTTCCGTCAGGGCCTTGATGGTCAACAGCATGCGGCGGACATCAGGGTGGACAATGATCGGGTCGGCAGGTCCATCAGGGTTCTTTGCACCGGAGAGAGAGCGCATTTGCAGACGGTCACGGGCGTATCGAACAGCGCCCTGATAAGCAACTTCTGCATGGGCAAGCCCCTGAATACCGGTGCCCAGACGGGCAGAGTTCATAAAGGTGAACATGCAGTTCAAACCTTTATTCGGTTCACCAATCAAATAACCGGTGGCATCGTCAAAGTTCATCACACAGGTGGCATTGCCATGAATACCCATCTTGTGCTCGATGGAACCACAGCTGACACCGTTGGGTTCACCCGGGGCATCGGGGCGATGACGGGGAACAATAAACAGGGAGATGCCTTTGGTACCTTCAGGTGCCCCCGGCAAACGGGCAAGCACGATATGAACAATATTTTCTGCCATATCGTGCTCCCCGGCGGAGATAAAGATTTTGGTACCGGTAATACGATAAGTGCCGTCGTCCTGTGGTACAGCTTTGGTTTTCAGCATGCCCAGGTCAGTACCGCAATGGGATTCCGTCAGACACATCGTGCCGGTCCACTCACCGGAAATCAGACGGGTAAGGTACGTTTCTTTCTGCTTATCCGTACCATGAGTTTCCAGAGTATTCATTGCGCCATGACTCAGACCGGGATACATCCCCCAGGACCAGTTGGATTCCCCCATCAATTCACTGAGCACCAGGCCCAGAGATGAAGGAAGCCCCTGGCCACCATGCTCAGCATCACTGGCCAGCGATGGCCAGCCACCTTCAACAAACTGCTGATAGGCTTCTTTAAATCCGGTTGGGGTTTTAACGCCCGTTTTTGTCCAGGTACAACCTTCCTCATCACCGACACGATTCAGCGGTGAAAGTACCTGTTCACAGAATTTGGCTCCTTCTTCCAAAATAGCGTCCACCATATCCGGAGTGGCATCCTGGCCTTGTGGGAGGTTGGCGTAATGCTGTTCGTAGCCCAGAACTTCATTACGGACGAAGCGGATATCGCGCAGGGGGGCTTTATATTCTGGCATGATGCATCCTCGAT
>NZ_JAHHPO010000399.1 GCF_024606365.1 Endozoicomonas sp. ONNA2 | reverse complement strand
GCCATAACTTATCATTGATATTAATTTCACTGAAGGACAGTAATTTTACAACAGTATTAACTGTTAATTGAGCTGTACTCACGGCATTAGTTCTATACTCATTCCAAAAACGTAACAGGTAGTTAAAGGTGGTGTCAGCTTGAAAATCGGTTTCACATTTCGCCAGCCACTCAAGGCTTTTGAATGAAAACTGGCACTTGGGGTGCTGGCTAATAGTCGCAATCCGACCCGGGTTCAGGTATGTGAGGTTAAATTGCTCAAGGTAAAAATCAGGAAATGCAGTCAGTAGCTGGTTTAATGTTGCGTCATGGATTACTTCACTGTTAATAAGGGCCATAAGCAGGTTAAATGTATCCCGGTTATTGGGTAGTGACTGTAATGCCAGTTGTTCTGTATTTTCCGGGATAGCTATGAAATTGAGTTTATCTTCACTGATATCTTTGACGATATTCAAGTTATTCTCAGAAGGGTTGTATTGGTTCACCCCGGGTTCCTTGTAGGGCCAGACTTCTTGAGCTTCGCTTACTTGCCACTGTGTGGCCACTTGACAGTCATTGGCATACCCTTCGTCGTCCAGATAGCTGCTTTCCCTGCTGAAATCACCCTCCTGGTACTCAAGGGGGTGTGGGAGTGACGTGGCCGGTGGCAATGAAGCCAATTGATTTTCATTGTGATGTTCATCTGAACAGAAATAAAACAGGTAGTCCCGGTAATCTTCTGCGAAATACCCATTCTCAAGTAAGTAGAGTACCGGGCCAAAGCGATCTTCGGTCAGCTCTCTTGACGCTGAATCTGCCATAATACCTTGTTGCAGTCTTTCAGCGACCGTTTTTTCCGGTGCCTTATTGTCATTGAAAGCCTGCCAGAAGACTCCCATGTCATCGGTTAATTCTGCCTGCTCCTTTGGATAAAGGTTTTTAATGACGACCATGGCAAACAGCTTGTTTTTATCCAGTGCTTTATGACCGTTGGAAAACTGCTCAAGGTAAATTTGAAACTCATTGACGATATTTGTCTTCAGTCGTCTGTCGTCAATGGCGCTTGCCATAGAGTAGATCAATGCCTTATCCATCTGTTCAGCGACATTTTGCCCACTGATATGAATGGTTTTCAGCTGCTTGTACAGTTCGGGGCCGACATTTTCCGCATCCAGAGTGGGAATAATGGGAATAATCAGGTCAAAAAATCGGGTACGATCACTGGCCGTGAGTATTTCATCCGCCAGGATATAGACAAAATAGATGGGTTGTTTAACGTGGCCTGAGCCATTCAGGTAGCCATTGATACAATGCAGTGTTTCCAATGCTTCCAGCTGGCAGGGGCTCGTCAGGTTTTCAACAATGACAACATCATGCCTGCTGTGGTTAAGGGCATCATTGAGTTGCTGGAGGTAATGACTGATATCTGACTTGTCGGCACTGTTCTCTTGCCGGGTGAGCCGCTTTTTCTGGCTTGTTTTCGTTAATACCGTGAATAAATACAGTATGAGCAGTGTTGCCACCAGTAACAATGAAAGTTCAGCCAATAAAGGAGCATACTTTTTGGTATAGGCCAGCATCTGGTCGGGCAAATGCAAGTGTAGTGCCCTGACCACTGAACTTTGATCAATACCCAGACTGCCACTGAGATAGCCAAACGTGGCAATGGCATAGCTGGTTAATAAGGCCGCCACCACTGCAGTAACCTTCTTCCAGACTCTGGGTTGAGGCTGCAGTGCTTTATGCTCATCGGGTAACTTGCCTGTGACGCTAAACAGAAGTTGTTCTAATAATGCTTTCTCATTTTCGTTACTGCC
>NZ_JAHHPO010000398.1 GCF_024606365.1 Endozoicomonas sp. ONNA2 | reverse complement strand
CGCCGACTGCATGGATGCAGGAGCTAGAGCAACGCAGGAGCAGTTGCCGCGCAGGCAGTCTATTCTCGAACAGCCTCCTGCACGCAAGAATCGTAACTCGGTGGTGGGTTTGGATAAAGGAAGTGATAACCGGGCGGAGACCCATACAATACGTTCAGGATTTTCTCGTCTAGCTGGTCGCGGTTAAGGTGTTGATAATCAGCAGGGGATGGAGTATTTCCACTTGGTTCATCAATAGCAAACAGTGTGAGGAGTTGTTGTTTGAACAGCTCGTTGCCACTAGCCAGCAGTTGGTCACGAAAGGCAACAGAGTCGGAAATTCTGTTCCTCAGGGCATCGAGCAAAATAGTAAACCGCCCGCTCAATTTCCGAAAACATCCCCTGGCGTATTTATCCATAAAAATAATCAGCAGGTTTTCAGCGGCTCCTGTGCCGCTGGGTAAGCCCGGGTCCAGATGCACCGCCTGGTCTGTTAGCAGATGCTCAGTCAGGCCGAAGTTATCAAACATCAAGGTCTGGCCAATAAAATTTACGTGGATGAAGGTGTTTCGTGGCTGTCGATAAAAAATCCGATTATCCATTTTGCTGGAAAGAGCAAACGCACCAGTTTCGTCAAATGATATCTCCGTGTTCACATTGACATGATCGTGACTGACAAGCATTTTACAGATCTCTTCCCTGTTTTTGTGACCAGCGTTACTGTTAATTAATTCCTTCAGAGTAAAATCGAGGTATTGGCCCCGGCTGTCCCCAAGCCTGATGGTAGCGTCAGGGCAAATATTGGTATTCTTCAGCAATATCCTGAGGGTTTCTGGTGTCAGTTTATCTGTGACGTGACGATGGCGACGGCGTCCCCGTTGATCCGAAAACAACCTTTTTGGGGGGATACAATAATTGCCACCTGTCAACGCCTCGTTCGGGCAAGCCCCGTTTTCCAGCAAAATCGCCAATGCTTCTGTCTTGCCATTTGCCACCGCCCTGGCAGCAGCCTCATCCAGATTATGCACAACCCGATAACGGGCGTTTCCGCCGTCTGCTGAATGGTGCTCTCTTACCATGCGTCTGATCAGTGGCACATCATTGGTTGCCGCAGCCCGCAGGAATGCCCTGTTACTCATTAATCTCAGAAGCACCTGGTTGAAAGATTGATTGCAGCGGAAGAAAAACCTGTAACGAAGGGGTCGCCGGGTTATTTGATCCGTCGTGGTGTCAGTGGCATTTGCCGGTCGATTGCCTGTCTGGATAGGGAACGGTGCGGGTCCGCTGCTGTGTATCATGTTTCTGACTTCGTTGAATGTGTGATGCTTATGGATTGGCGTTTGCAAACCCCCGGAGTTTTGTCATTTATATCAGACTTGCTTGCCAGTCAATAAGTTCCCGGTCTGATCCAGTTTTTCTGGTTATCTGACCGAGAGAAATATCATTAATGAATGTCTGGAGGCTGTTGGAGAATAGACTGCCCTGCGCGGCAACTGCTCCTGCGCCGGGGGTTTTGGCATAACGCTGTGATCAGCTATTATTGGTTAGTCTCTCTTTTCATCTTCCTTTGCATTGATAGCTTGATGCATGTACTAATAAAGAATGGATTCAATGTTAACCTCTCCCCCTCCATGGTCTTTGCAGAAAGATATCATGATAATAGATTTTCATTTTCACCAGACAGCCTTGAGCTGCCCCGTGCCATAAAAGAGGTGCAATAACCCCATGTCAAAAGGGTGGAAAAGCCAGGATAGTCAGGCATCTCTCGAAGCAGAGCGTTATGAAAACCCGATTCCCAGCCGTCTGTTCATCATGAAATACCTTGAGCAGCGCGGGGCACCAGTGAGCCATCGGGCGTTATGCGGTGAACTGGGTATAAACGACGAAGAACAGCAAGAAGCCCTGATGTTCCGCCTCAAAGCGATGATTCGCGATGGTCAGCTGTTGCAAAATCGCAAGAATGCCTTTGCCTTGATCAGTAAGCTGAATCTGATTAAAGGGGTCGTTCAGGGCAATAAAGAGGGATTTGGCTTTTTGATTCCTGATGGTGGTGGCGAGGACCTCTATCTTTCTCCCCGTGAGATGCGCCAACTGTTTGATGGTGACCGTGCGGTGGTGCGTGAATCTGGCGTCGATCATCGTGGCCGCAGGGAGGGCCAGCTGGTTGAAGTGCTCGAGAGAAATACGACACAGGTTGTCGGTCGCTACTATACCGAGTCAGGTGCGGCCTTTATGGTGCCTGAAAACCCTCGTATCAGCCGGGAAATTATTGTTCAACCGGGTCCGCTGATGCCCACGGAGGGTCAATATATTCTGTTGGAAATTACCCGCCAGCCAGGACGCCGCTCCATGCCGATGGGGATTATCAAGGAAATTCTGGGGGACAGGGCCGATGCCGGAATGGAGGTTGAGGTTGCGGTTCGCACCCATAATATTCCCCATGAATGGCCGGAAGCGGTGGAAAAACAGTGCAAGGGTTTGACTGCCGAGGTTGCAGAATCTGACAAACAGTTCAGGGTCGATTTGCGAACAACACCTTTTGTCACCATTGACGGTGAAGATGCCCGTGACTTTGATGATGCAGTTTATTGTGAGCTGAAAAAAGGCGGCGGCTGGCGACTGTTTGTGGCGATTGCCGATGTGTCTCACTATGTAAAACCGGGTTCGGCGCTGGATAAGGAAGCGGCTAACCGGGGCACATCGGTCTACTTTCCGGGGCATGTGATTCCCATGTTGCCTGAGGTTTTGTCCAATGGTTTGTGTTCCCTGAACCCGCAAGTGGACCGACTGGCAATGGTCTGTGAAATGACCATCAGTGGCAAAGGCAAGATTTCCGGCTACAAATTCTATGAGAGTGTTATCCGCTCCCACGCCCGCCTGACCTATACCAAAGTCTGGGATATGTTGTCCCCAGGCGATGAAGGCAGGGCGCTACGCAAACAGTACCAGCCTTTAGTGCCACACCTTGAGCAGCTGTATTCGCTATTCAAGACCTTGGTATCCGTGCGCTCAGAGCGGGGCACCATTGATTTTGACACAGTGGAAACCCGGATTATTTTTGGCCGCCACCGCAAGATTGAACAGATTGTGCCAAGGGAGCGTAATGACGCCCACAAGCTGATTGAAGAGTGTATGCTGTGTGCCAATGTGTGTGCGGCAAAGTTTCTGGAAAAGCACACGATCCCGGGGCTTTACCGTGTGCACGAAGGGCCAACGCCGGAGAAGAAGCTGAACCTGAACAGTTTTCTTGGCAGCCTGGGCCTGGCACTTGCCTCAAGAAAAATTACCCCCCGTGATATTCAGTCATTGTTGCTTATGGTAAAAGATCGTCCTGATTACCACGTGATTCAGACCGTGGTACTGCGCTCAATGAGTCAGGCGGTCTACAGCGGTGATAATCAGGGGCATTTTGGTCTGGCCTTCAAGGCTTATGCACACTTTACCTCACCCATTCGGCGTTACCCTGATTTACTGGTACACCGGGCGATACGCCATATTATTCGCTCAGGGATTCCCTCCCGGCATGTGGTTCGTGTGGGTGCCAGTCCAATTCCTGAAAAGCGCATCTATCCTTATAACGCCAATGATATTCAAGCACTGGGAGAGCACTGTTCTGCCACAGAGCGGCGGGCTGATTTGGCAACCCGCGATGCCATGGACTGGTTGAAGTGCGACTATATGCAGCAACATATTGGTCAGACCTTTAGCGGTATTGTCTCTTCAGTGACCGGATTCGGGTTGTTTGTTGAGCTCAAAGATGTCTATGTGGAGGGATTGGTACACGTCACCAGTCTGCCGGATGACTACTATATTTACGACAATGTACATCACTGCATGCGCGGTGAACGGACTGGACGTCAGTTTGGTCTTGGCGATGAATTGGAAGTGATGGTCAGCAAGGTGGATCTGGATGACAAGAAGATTGACTTTGAGCTTCTATCAGCGCTTGGCAAGCCGGGAAGAAGAAAATCATCCGGTAAATCCGGTTCTACAAAAAAATCCCGTTCATCCGCAAACGCCGCGCTGGGCAGTCGATTTAAATCGGCAGCTGCCAAGGAAAAACTGCTCAGGGAAGCCAGGGCTGCGCAGGAGGCTGCTAAAAAAGGGAAAGGCGCTGCCAAGGGTTCTTCCGAATCATCGGCTGCCAAGCCGAAAGGCAAGAAATCTGCCAAAACAACGGCTAAAAAGGGTAAGCCAACCGCTACTGGAAAAAAGAAGGTTGCCAACAAGAAGAAAACCAGCAGCGCCCGGAAGTCTGATTCAGTCAAAGCCTCAAAACCAACGGAAAGACGGCCGCGCAAACGGAAGATCAGTCAATAGGATTATCAGTCATTGCTGCCCGGCTCCATTGGGGGGGCTTCCAGGAGGCTGTCCGAGAACAGACTGCCCTACGCGGCAACTGCTCCGGCAAGAAAGGTTTCCTGAAATTCCAGAGATCCAGAAAAAACCCTACCTTTTTTCTCTAATCTGGGACGGATATTGGAGAAAAACACAAAAATCAGGCAGAAA